>NZ_JADFUE010000047.1:0-48875 GCF_054967145.1 Bradyrhizobium sp. UFLA06-24 | reverse complement strand
CCTAGAGTTCGTCGGCAGCGTCAGATGTGTATAAGAGACAGGTAAATTGCACGAAATTTCAATGGCTTGTGCAATTTCTCAACTCCCTTGTCCGAATAAGTTTTCGTTAGGAAGTCGCCCTTGTTCGAAACGGAGGCAATCCGGCCACAGCCATTCTTCAAGGTCGATCCCGTGAGTCGTTGGCCGAGTCGCGCCAGAGGGCGGATCATTTGCGGATCAGAATCACCCGCAAGCGGCAGTCTCGGCCCTCAAACGAAAAAGCCCCGGACGCGGGCCGGGGCTCTTGAGCGCAAATCCTGCCTTCAGACGTCCAGTAATTCCTCGCTGGCAAATTCAGCCTTGTCGGAGATGAAGGCAAAGCGCGCCTCGGCCTTGGTGCCCATCAACCGCTCGACCGAATCCGCGGTGGTGTCACGGTCATCCGCAAGCAGCACCACCTTGAGCAGCGTCCGCTTGGACGGATCCATGGTGGTTTCCTTCAGCTGCGCCGGCATCATCTCGCCGAGGCCTTTGAAGCGGTTCACCTCGACCTTGGCGTTGGCGTTGAAGGCGCTCTTGATCAACTCGTCCTTGTGCTTGTCGTCGCGCGCGTAGACCGATTTGGTGCCGTGGGTCAGCTTGTAGAGCGGCGGCACCGCGAGGAAGAGGTGGCCCTCGTCGATCAGACGCGGCATCTGACGGTAGAAGAAGGTGATCAGCAGCGAAGCGATATGCGCGCCGTCGACGTCGGCGTCGGTCATGATGATGATGCGCTGATAGCGCAGATCCTCCTCGCGATACTGCGCAAGCGTGCCGCAGCCGATGGCCTGGACGAGATCGGAGAGCTGGGCGTTCGCCGTCAGCTTGTCCTTGCCCGCGGAAGCGACGTTGAGAATCTTGCCGCGCAGCGGCAGCACGGCCTGGGTCTTGCGGTCGCGCGCCTGCTTGGCGCTGCCGCCGGCCGAGTCGCCCTCGACGATGAAGAGCTCGGAGCCTTCGGTGCCGGCATCGGTGCAATCGGCGAGCTTGCCGGGCAGGCGCAACTTCTTGCCGGCGGTCTTGCGCGCGGTTTCCTTTTCCTGGCGGCGGCGCAGCCGCTCCTCGGCGCGGTCGATCACGAAGTCGAGCAGCCGGTTGGCCATGTTCGGATTGCCCGACAGCCAGTGGTCGAACGGATCCTTCATCGCCTGTTCGACGATGCGCTGTGCTTCGGCGGTAGCGAGGCGATCCTTGGTCTGGCCCTGGAATTCAGGCTCGCGCACGAACACCGAGAGCATCACGGCCGCGCCCACCATCACGTCTTCGGAGGTGATCGACGATGCGCGCTTGCCCTGGCCGACGCGTTCGGCGTGGTCTTTCAGGCCGCGCAACAGTGCGCTGCGCAGGCCGGATTCGTGCGTGCCGCCATCGGGCGTCGGCACCGTGTTGGTGTAGGAGGAGAGGAAGCCGTCTGCGTCCGCGGTCCAGGCCACGGCCCATTCGCAGGCGCCGTGCGCGCCGTTGCGGCCGGACTTGCCGGAGAAGATATCGGGATGCACCAGCGTGTCGGCGTGGATTGCGGCGGCCAGATAATCCTTGAGGCCGCCGGGGAAGTGGAACGTGGCTTCCGCCGGCACGTCCTCGATGCCCTTGAGCAGCTCGGGTGCACAATTCCAGCGGATCTCGACGCCGCCGAACAGATACGCCTTGGAGCGCGTCATCTTGAACAGGCGCTGCGGCTTGAACACGGCCTTCGCGCCGAAGATGTCGGTGTCGGGCTTGAAGCGCACGCGGGTGCCGCGGCGGTTGTTGACCTTGCCGAGATCCTCGAGCTTGCCCTTCGGGTGCCCACGCTCGAACGACATGCGGTAGAGCTTCTGGCTGCGCGCGACCTCGACCTCGAGGCGCGAGGAGAGGGCGTTCACCACGGAGATGCCGACGCCGTGCAGACCGCCCGAGGTCTCGTAGACCTTGCTGTCGAACTTGCCGCCCGAATGCAGCGTGCACATGATGACTTCGAGCGCCGACTTCTTCGGGAACTTCGGGTGCGGATCGACCGGAATGCCGCGGCCGTTGTCGGTGACGGTCAGGAAGCCGTCTGCGGAGAGCTCGACACCGATGAAGGTCGCATGTCCGGCGAGCGCCTCGTCCATCGAGTTGTCGATCACTTCCGCGAAGAGGTGATGCAGCGCCTTTTCGTCGGTGCCGCCGATATACATGCCGGGCCGGCGCCGCACCGGTTCCAGGCCCTCGAGCACCTCGATGTCGGCTGCGGTGTAGTCGGCTTCTCCGCCGCTCGCGCGCGGCGCCGCCTTCGCGCTACTGGCGCGCCCCTTCGGCTCATTGCCGTCGAATAAATCGTCTTTAGCCTTGGTTTTCAACTGCTTGGACATATATCTTGATGCGTTTTGAGGGCTGCGCGGGCGGCGAATCGGTTCGCGCGACTATGCCATGGCTGGCCGGCAAAGGTCACCGCCGGGCCGCCACCGGGGCGTCGTTGGGAGCCAATGCCGGCGATTTTACGCTGCTGGCCGAGCTATTCCCGGCAATTTGACGTCCTGGTCCGGCCCGGGCCGGATTTTGTGACTTGATGTCACACAAGTGCTTGGCTTACCAGTCCTTTTTATCGCAGCACCTTGGGACAGGGCGGGAAGGCCAATTCGGAATGGAGCAGTTTGCGCACGCCCTGGCCGACTTCGTGCGTGCTCACCAGGCCTGGGCAGCTCCGATCGTGTTCCTGCTCGCCTTCGGAGAGTCGCTCGCCTTCATCTCGCTGCTGATCCCGGCCTGGGGCGCCCTGGTCGCCATCGGCGCGCTGATCGGGGCAAGCGGCATCAGCTTCTATCCCGTCTGGATCGCCGGCGGCCTCGGCGCGGCGCTGGGCGACTGGGTCTCGTACTGGTTCGGCTTTCGCTACAAGGAGCGGGTCGCCCAGATGTGGCCGCTCTCGCGGTATCCGGAACTGTTGCCCAAGGGCGAGGCTTTCGTGCGGAGCTGGGGCGTACCCAGCATCTTCATCGGCCGCTTCTTCGGCCCCTTACGCGCCTCGGTGCCGCTGGCAGCCGGCATCTTCGAGATGCCTTATTGGACCTTCCAGGCCGCCAATTTCGTCTCGGCGCTGGTCTGGTCGGCGGCGCTCCTCGTGTTCGGCGACGTGATCGCGAAGATCACGGAATGGATCTGGCGGGTGATCTGACGCCAAAACTTGACGGGAACCGCCACTGGCCTTATCACCCCACGCCATGATCAACGCCGCGACCATCCTGTTCGCCCGTCGCCGCCGCCGCAGTCTTGCGGTTTGGGCGGTCGATCGCGTTTGAGATCATCGTCTTTGCCGCTGGATCCGATCCGCGGCATTCTCTCTCCTGTCAGCGCGATCTGATCCGGCGGCTCCCCAAGGAGGCCCAGCAGGAGACCACGATGTACACGCCACCCCATTTCAAGCAAGACCGCGCCGCGAGCCTGAAATTCGCCGACGAGCGCGGCTTCGGCACCATGTGTGCCTTTGACGGCAGGAAGCCGGTCGCATCGTCGCTGCCGTTCTATCTGAGCTATGCCGATGACGGCACGCCGCACGCGGCCTTTCATGTCGCCCGTCACAATCCGCTGATAAAGCTGGCGGACGGCGCGACGTCCTGGCTGCTCGCGGTCAACGGCCCCGATGCCTATGTCTCGCCGGACTGGTACGTCTCGCCGGATCAGGTGCCGACCTGGCTCTACCAGTCGGTGCATCTGACCGGGCCGGTGCGGCTGTTGTCGGACCAGGAGCTGTCGGTGCAGGTCGACACGCTCAGCGACAAGTTCGAGAACTGGCTGCTGCCGAAGCAGCCATGGACGTCGGGCAAGATGACCGCGGGCCGGCTCGAGGCGATGAAGAAGGGAATCGTGGGTCTGGTGATGACGGTTGAAGAGGTCGAAGGCAGCTTCAAGCTCAACCAGCACAAATCCGATGCCGACTATGCAGCGATCGCGAATGCGCTCGGCGATGGCGATGCCGACGCGAAGCAGATCTCGAGCTTGATGCGGCAGATCCGGCCGCAGGTTTTTGCAGACGACGCGAACACGCTCGAAAGGAGCGCACCATGAGCCTCACGGAAACCACGAAAGCCCCGACATCAGGCGCGGGCGCCAAGCCCGCCACCGTCTTCGTCGACGGCGGCTCCGGCACCACCGGTCTCGGCATCAACGAGCGGCTGAAGCTCCAGGGCGACGTCGTCGTGAAGACGATTGCCGACGACAAGCGCAAGGATCCCGCGGCGAAGAAGGCACTGATGGAGGAGGTCGATCTCGTGATCCTCTGCCTGCCCGACGATGCCGCCAGGGAAACGGTTGCCCTGGTCGACAGCATGGGCGCCTCCGCGCCGAAAGTGCTGGACGCCTCGACCGCCTACCGGGTTGCGCCCGACTGGGCCTATGGCTTTCCGGAGCTGACCCCGGACCAGGCCGGCAAGATCAAGGCCGCCAAGAAGGTCTCAAATCCCGGCTGCTATCCGACCGGCGCGATCGCGCTGTTGCGTCCGATCGTCGATGCCGGCCTGTTGCCGCAGGACTATCCCGTCACCGTCAATGCGGTGAGCGGCTATTCCGGCGGCGGCAAGTCGATGATTGCGAGCTTTGAAGACGGCAGCGCGCCGTCGTTCGAACTCTACGGCCTCGGCTTCGAGCACAAGCATTTGCCGGAGATGCAGCTCTATTCGAACCTGACGCGGCGGCCGATCTTCATTCCTTCGGTCGGCAACTACCGGCAGGGCATGCTGGTCTCGGTGCCGCTCCAGCTGGACACGCTGCCGGGGAAGCCTGATGGTGCTGATCTGCAAGCCGCAATGGCAAAGCGCTACGCCGGGTCGAAATACGTCTCGGTGATGCCGCTTCAGAACGAAGCGGCCAAGGGCGGCCGGCTCGAGCCGGAAGCACTCAACGAGACCAACATGCTCGAGCTCTATGTCTTCGCCAGCGACAAATATCACCAGGCCGTCCTGGTCGCCCGGCTCGACAATCTCGGCAAGGGCGCATCCGGCGCGGCCGTGCAGAACATGCGGCTGATGCTGGGATTGCCGGAAGAGTAGGGCGAGCGTCTATCCTCCGTCATCGCGGGCGAAGCGAAGCAATCCAGAATTCCCACTGCGGAGACAGTCCTGGATTGCTTCGTCGCATCAGCGCAAGCTTGGCAACTTTGTCGCGAACTCCTCGCGAGACGGTGAAACTTACGTCAAAACACCCCGAAGATCGCCAGCGCCAGAACGGCCTGCGCCAGGAATCCGACGGTGAAGGCGAGGGTGCGGAACACGGGAATGCCGAGCGCATAGACGATCAGATGCGCGACGCGCGCCCAGAAATAGACCGCGCAGGCGAGCACCGTCCATTTCGAGGAATACTCGATCGCATTGAGGATCAGCACCAGCGGCGCGAACAGCACGAGGTTCTCGACCGCGTTGTCATGGGCGAACATCAGACGGTTAGCCCAATCGGCCTGGGGCTTGTCGCCGCGCGAGGGGTTGGCCATCGCGCCGCTGAGGCCCCGGACCTGGCAGCGATTGATGGTGTAGGGAATCCAGAGGATCCCGGTCAGGATCACCGTGCACGTCAGCCAGAACAATTCACGCGTCATAACCCGATCCCCTCTGTCGTCGCTGCCTTGAGAGTGAGCTTATACAAGCGCGGGAGATTCCGCTACGCGCGAACCCTGACATAGCTGCCGGGTGCGTCCTCGATCGGAGGCAGTGCCTCGGTGCCGACGCTGCGCGCAGGCACTTCCTCCGGATCCAGGCTGCCCAGCCATTCGCGCCAATCCGGCCACCACGAGCCCTTGTGCTCCACCGCGCCCTTCATCCACTCGGCGACATTGGCGGCCTTGATGTTGTCGTTGGTCCAGTACTGGTATTTGTTCGAGGCAGGCGGATTGACGACGCCGGCGATGTGGCCGGAGCCGGACAGCACGTATTTCACGGGGCCGCCGAAGAACTGCGAGCCGTACAGCACCGATTCCGCCGGCGCGATGTGGTCTTCCCGGGTGGCGAGATTGTAGACCGGCACCTTGACCTTGGAGAGGTCGAGCAGGGTGTTGTCGAGCACCATCGTGCCCGTCGACAGCCGGTTCTCCAGATAGCAGTTGCGCAAATAATAGGAATGGTTCGCCTGCGTCATTCGTGTCGCGTCGGAATTCCAGTGCAACAGGTCGAACGCGCTGGGCTGCTGGCCCTTGAGATAGTTGCTGACGACGTAGGACCAGATCAGATCGTTCGAGCGCAGCATGTTGAAGGCCATCGCCATCTTGGAGCCTTCGAGCACGCCTGAGGCCTTCATGTCCTGCTCGAGCGCCGC
Organism: Bradyrhizobium sp. UFLA06-24; assembly: GCF_054967145.1. Taxonomy (NCBI): domain Bacteria; kingdom Pseudomonadati; phylum Pseudomonadota; class Alphaproteobacteria; order Hyphomicrobiales; family Nitrobacteraceae; genus Bradyrhizobium; species Bradyrhizobium sp. UFLA06-24. The sequence continues at coordinate 42,596 of NZ_JADFUE010000047.1, read as the reverse complement.
GATCTGTTCCTCGTCGACGAAGACCAAGAGATCGCCGGCATGGGTGAAGTCGACCTGGGCGGCAAAGAACGTTGCCGAGCTCACGCGCTGGCGCCGCTTCTCGGCGAGCCAGGCCAGCGTGGTCGCGAGCATGGTGCCGCCGACGCAATAGCCGGCGGTGTGCACCTTCATCTCGCCGGTGACCTTCTCGATCACGTCCATCGCCGTGAGCGGGCCTTCCTTCATGTAGTCTTCCCAGCTCTTGTTGCCAAGCCGCTTGTCGGGATTGACCCATGAGATCACGAACACGGTGATGCCCTGGTCGACGCACCACTTGATGTAGGACTTCTCCGGCTTGAGATCGAGAATGTAGAACTTGTTGATCCAGGGCGGCACGATCAGGAGGGGGGTGCGCAGCACCTTCTCCGTGGTCGGAGCATACTGGATCAGCTGCATCATCTCGTTCTGGTAGATCACCTTGCCGGGCGTGGTCGCCATGTTGACGCCGACGACGAGGTTGTCAGGGTTGGACTGGCGGATCTTCAGCATGCCTTTGCCGGCAGCGATGTCCTCCGCCAGCATCGTCAGGCCGCGCGCGAGGTTCTCGCCGCTGCTTGCGACGGTCTCGCGCAGCACCTCCGGATTGGTCAGCACGAAGTTCGACGGCGAGATCGCGTTGGTGATCTGCTGGATATAGAATTCGGCCTTGCGGCGCGTGTGGACATCGAGCTCGGCGTCGCGCACGAGCTCCTGCGCCCATTTGGTCGTGAGCAGATAGAGCTGCATCATGAAGTCGAAGAACTGGTTCGACTTCCATTCCGGATCGGCAAAGCGCTTGTCGCGCGGCGAGGGCGCGATTGCGGGCGCGGCGTCTTGTCCGGCCATGCGGCGCGCCGCCGAGCCCCAGAGATCGAGATAGTCCTTGGCGAGCTTGGTCTGGAGGTCGGACGATCGCGACTGGTCGGAAAGCCAGTATTCGGCGACCGAGGTGAAGGTCTTGACGACTTCGGTGAGTTCGGTCGGAGGACGGTCCTGCACCTCGCCGCTCTCGCGCGGCTTCAGGAACGCGGCGAGCGCCTTGCCGCCGCTCTCCATCGCCCGCGCGACGTTCATCGCGAAGGCTTCCGCATCGAACTTCGTTTCAGACTTTGTCCCGGACGTTGTCCCGGGCGTGCGCGTGTCGGTCGTGACGGTACTCATGAAGAGGACAGTAACGATTCATTCCGTATTCGTCACCGCGAAGCTCGCCGGTTTCGCGTTAAACAGGCGCGAAGATGTGCTGCACTGCGACAAGGCTTCTTGCTTTTGTCACAATCGACGTGCACCTCTCATGCTGTGGGCCTCGGAAGATTTCTCGCTCGTGCCATTTGTGGGCAGCAATGGTTTGAGCTTGGGCAGGTTGTTGATTAAGCTATCGGCAGCCTTGCGTTGGGACGAGTAGGGGATTTCCCAAGTGTTGGCGTTATGGGACCTGCAAAAGACGCGGCTTGCGTGCTGCGTGCTGCTGATGGCGGCATTTGCGTTGGGCGGCTGCTCGAGCCAGCTCGCGGACATGTCGGCCGCCGATACGCCGGCCCATCCCAAGGAGCCCGCCGGCTACCTGCCGGTGCACGATTTGCCGCCCGATCGTGACCAGGCAATTATCCCGCCCGACCAGCGTGCCAAGATCGAGGCGGAGCTGGCCGCCGCGCGCGACCGCCAGGCCATTGCCGCCAAGGACGCGAAATAGCGCAGCGCAAGGTAATCGCTGGCGCCCTCGTCTTGCCGTGCTAAAAGACCTCAGTTCAGCCGAGAGTCAGGGCGAACGACTTCAGCCGCCGCCGTCGCAGATTGCTCTAAGTATCTGATTTTGAGCGATTTTGATGCGTGGGGCCGATGCCTGTCGGAATGGCCCAATTGGCCAGGTCGATTCTGTCCTGACCGGTTGCCCGGAGCCCAGAGAGCCATGGAAGAATTTTACCGCATCCGCCGCCTTCCGCCTTACGTGTTCGAACAGGTCAACCGGGCCAAGGCGGCCGCGCGGAACGCCGGCGCCGACATCATCGATCTCGGCATGGGCAATCCGGATCTGCCGGCCCCGCCGCATGTGCTGGAGAAGCTGAAGGAGACGCTCGGCAAGCCGCGCACCGACCGCTACTCGGCGTCCCGCGGCATCCCCGGCCTGCGCCGGGCCCAGGCCGGCTACTACGCGCGCCGCTTCGGCGTGAAGCTCAACCCCGACACGCAAGTGGTGGCGACGCTCGGCTCCAAGGAGGGCTTTGCCAACGTGGCGCAGGCGATCACCGCGCCCGGCGACGTCATCCTCTGCCCGAACCCGAGCTATCCCATTCACGCCTTCGGCTTCCTGATGGCGGGCGGGGTGATCCGCTCGGTGCCGTCGGAGCCGACGCCACAATTCTTCGAGGCGGTGGAGCGGGCGATCGTGCATTCGATCCCGAAGCCGCTGGCGCTCGTCGTCTGCTATCCGTCGAATCCGACCGCCTATGTCGCGAGCCTCGACTTCTACAAGGACCTCGTTGCCTTCGCGAAGAAGCACGAGATCCTGATCCTGTCGGATCTCGCCTATGCGGAAGTCTATTTCGACGAGAACAATCCGCCGCCCTCGGTGCTTCAGGTGCCCGGCGCGATGGACGTCACCGTCGAGTTCACCTCGATGTCCAAGACCTATTCGATGGCCGGCTGGCGCATGGGCTTTGCCGTCGGCAACGAGCGGGTGATCGCCGCGCTCGCCCGTGTCAAATCCTACCTCGATTACGGCGCCTTCACGCCGGTGCAGGTCGCAGCCACCGCCGCGCTGAACGGCCCCGACGACTGCATCAAAGAGATGCGCGACACCTATCGCAAGCGCCGCGACGCGCTGGTGGAATCGTTCGGCCGGGCGGGGTGGGAGATTCCGCCGCCGGAAGCCTCGATGTTCGCATGGGTGCCGCTGCCGGAAGCATTCCGCAGCGTCGGCAGCATGCAGTTCGCGACCCTGATGGTGGAAAAATCCGGTGTCGCCGTCTCGCCCGGCGTCGGCTTCGGCGAGCATGGTGAAGGATATGTCCGCATCGCCATGGTGGAAAACGAGCAACGGATCAGGCAGGCCGCGCGCGGCGTGCGCCGCTTCCTTGAAAGCGGCATCGAAACGTTGCACAACGTCGTTCCGCTCGCCAACAGGCGCTGATTTTCTCTTCGACAGGTTCTCTCAAGCATCATGGTTGCACCCCTGAAAGTGGGCATAGCGGGGCTCGGCACCGTGGGCGCCGAAGTTGTCCGGTTGATTGAAACGCAGGCGCGCGTGCTCGCGGGCCGCAGCGGGCGCGGCATCCGCGTCGTCGCCGTCACCGCGCGTTCGAAAGCGAAGAAGCGCGGCATCGATCTGCGCGGCGTCGAATGGGCTAGGGATCCGATGGCGCTCGCCACGCACCCCGAGGTCGACTGCTTCGTCGAACTGATGGGCGGCGCCGGCGATCCCGCGCTCTCCGCTGTCGAGGCGGCGCTGAATGCCGGCAAGTCGGTCGTTACCGCCAACAAGGCGCTGCTCGCCAAGCACGGCATCAAGCTGGCCAAAGCAGCCGAAAAGCACGGCGGTGCGCTGAATTTCGAGGCAGCCGTCGGGGCCGCGATCCCCGTCATCAAGACGTTACGCGAAGGTCTAGCCGGAACCGGCATCGACCGCGTCTACGGCATTCTCAACGGCACCTGCAATTACATCCTGACCCGGATGGAACAGGAGGGCCTGTCGTTCGCCGAGTGCCTCAAGGATGCGCAGCGGCTCGGTTATGCCGAGGCCAATCCGTCCTTCGACGTCGATGGCTACGACACGGCACAGAAGCTCGCCATTCTTGCCAGCCTCGCTTTCGGCACGAAAGTTGCTCAAAGCGCGGTGTATGTCGAAGGCATCTCCTCCATCGCGCCGGAAGATCTGCGCGCAGCCGCGGATCTCGGCTACCGCGTCAAGTTGCTCGGCGTTGCCGTTCGCACTGCCAAGGGCATCGAGCAGCGCGTGCATCCGACCATGGTTCCCAAAACCTCTTCGATCGCGCAGGTGATGGGTGTCACCAACGCAGTCACGATCGATGGCGAAGGCATTCCGCCGATCACGTTGGTCGGCCCCGGTGCAGGCGGTGCTGCGACGGCATCCGCCGTCGTCGCCGATATCGCCGACGTCGCGCGCGGCATCCGCGCCAATCCGTTCGGCCGGCCGATCGCGCAGCTCCGCGACACCAAGAAGGCGCCGATGGAGCGGCACGAAGGCGGATATTACATCCGCCTCCTGGCGCGCGATTTCCCGGGCACCGCGGCTGCGATCGCGACGCGGCTTGCCGAGCAGAAGATTTCGATCGAGTCGATCGTGCAGCGCCATCCCAATGGCGGCGTTGCGCCGGCAAGCGGCAAGGCGGTGCCCGTGCCCGTCATCCTGATCACCTATGCCACACACGAGGACGCCGTGCGTCGCGCGCTCGCCGCCGTGCAGAAGGACAAGGTCATCAGCGGACGGCCGCAGGTCATCAGAATCGAGAAGAACTAGCGCATGCTTAAACAATGACACGGTTCGAACGAACTGTGGGTGTTACGAGTTGATGCGGACGGAGATGTCCGTCCCAAACGTTTCGAAGGAGTTAGCCGATGTCGACCCATATTTCAGTGCCGCCGCAAGCATTGCTCGAGCGCATTCTCACGCTGGAGATCGTGCGCGTGACGGAGCGGGCGGCGGTGTCGTCGGCGCGCTTGCGTGGGCACGGAAATGAGAAAGCGGCCGACCAGGCCGCCGTCGACGCCATGCGCCGCGAGCTCAACAAGCTGCCGATCCAGGGCACCATCGTGATCGGCGAGGGCGAACGCGACGAAGCGCCGATGCTCTTCATCGGAGAGAAGGTCGGTGTCAACGCCGGCCCCGAGGTCGACATCGCGGTCGACCCGCTCGAGGGGACCACGCTGTGCGCCAAGAACATGCCGGGCTCGATCGCCACCATGGCGATGGCCGACGGCGGCACGCTGCTGCACGCGCCCGACGTCTACATGCAGAAGCTCGCGATCGGTCCCGGCTACGACAAGGGCGTCGTCGAGCTCGATGCCAGCCCCGCCGACAACGTCCGCCGCCTGGCCAAGGCCAAGGGCGTCAAGCCCGAGGGCATCACCGTGCTCGTGCTCGATCGTCCACGCCATGCCAGCATCATCGAGAGCGTGCGTTCGACCGGCGCCGCGGTGCGTCTGATCACTGACGGCGATGTCGCCGGCGTGATTCACTGCGCCGATCCCGACAACACCGGCGTCGACATGTATCTCGGCACCGGCGGCGCGCCGGAAGGCGTGCTCGCCGCGGTGGCGCTGCGCTGCATCGGCGGGCAGATGCAGTGCCGGCTGATCCTCGATTCCGGCGAGAAGGTCGAGCGCGCCGCCAAGATGGGCGTCAACGATCCCAAGATGATCTACGGCATCGAGGACATGGCGCGCGGCGACTGCCTGTTCGCCGCCACCGGCGTCACCACGGGCTCGCTGCTGTCGGGCGTGAAGTTTCGCAAGGACGGCGTGATCGAGACCGAGACGGTTGTGATGCGCTCCGTCACCGGCACTGTGCGCTACATCAAGGCCGAGCACCGCGAGCTCGCGAAGTTCCATCTGGACTAAGTCACAGGTGTGGTTCCGGGGCTCGCGAAGCGAGAGCCCGGAATCCATCTCGCCTTGGACTCTGCCGCCCAATGGATTCCGGGTTTGCGCTCCGCGCGCCCCGGAATGACAACAAGAGGGAAGCGCCCATGTCCGATCTCTCAGCCGTCAAAGCCCTGATCTTCGACGTGTTCGGCACGGTCGTCGACTGGCGCACCAGCCTCATCACCGACTTCATGTGGTGGGGGAAGGGCCGAGGCATCAGTGCCGACTGGACCGCGCTCGTCGACGGTTGGCGCGGCATGTACATGGCCTCGATGGACGATGTGCGCAAACATCCCGAGCGCGGCTATGTCATGCTCGATGATCTGCATCGCCGCTCGCTGGAGAAGCTGGTCGAGCAGTTCGCGATCAAAGGCCTGTCCGAGGCCGATCTCGACTACCTGACCAAGGGCTGGCACCGCCTCAATCCCTGGCCCGACAGTGTCGCCGGCCTGACCCGGCTCAAGACCAAATTCGTGATCTCGCCGCTCTCGAACGGCAACGTCGCGCTGCTTACCAACATGGCGAAGTTTGCCGGGCTGCCCTGGGATCTCATCATGTCGGCCGAGCTGTTCGAGCACTACAAACCCGATCCCGAAACCTATCTCGGCGCCGCCAAGCTGCTGTGCCTCAAGCCGGAAGAGGTGATGATGGTCGCCGCCCATAACGGCGACCTCGCCGCCGCGCAGAAGAACGGTCTGAAGACCGCCTTCGTGGCGCGGCCGACCGAGTACGGCCCGCTGCAGAAGGTCGACTTCGAAGCCACCGGCGCCTGGGACGTCGTCGCCGAGGATTTCGGCGGCATCGCCGACCGGCTGGGGTGCTAGCGCGCGGCTTCGCCGAGCTCAAATCCTTCCGAATGCGACCGTCGCCTTGTCGTAGGCGCCGTCACCCATCGTGCCGGCCTTGAAGATGCCGTGCTTCTCGATCCAGTCGAACGACTGCTCGTAGACCTCGCGCGAATAGGGTTCGAACACGATCCGCTCGCCGGGGCCCCAGCGCCTGGTGTCCATGGCCTCATGGAAGCGATCCGGAAATTCGTTCTTGTAGTAGTGCGTGAACAGCTCCGGACGCAGGTCGATATCACGCTGGGCCTTCTTCAGCGCCCGGAAGTAGCGCTTGATGTCCTCTGGCGCCGGATCGCCATTGATCATGGAGGCGATCATGAAAGTGGTGTCGATGATCTTGCGGTAGCCGAGCTGCTCGGCGAAATAGTAGGGGCCATTGAACAGCGAAGCTGCCTTGCTCTTGCCTTCGAACAGCAGCTCCATCCGGCGGAACAGCATGCCGTCCTCGAAGGTGAGGTTGATCTGGCTCGGCGCCAGATAGGGCTCGAGCGCCTGGATGGTCGAATAATGGCTGCCTGACTGGAAGCCCACCGAGATCGGCACTCCCGCAAGATCGGCAGGCGTGCGGATATTCGAATCCGCCGGAACGAAGATGCCTGACGGCGCGACCGAGTAGACGTCGGCGTAGAGCTTGGCGTGCCCGTTCGAAGCGGCGATGTTGACGGTCCAGTGGCAGGCGCAGCTGACGTCGGCTTTGCGCCCCTTCTCGATGCTCTGGAAGGCGCCTTCATTGACCTTGTTGTGGTGCTGGCCCCCGCTCGAGCGGATCAGCTCGCGAAACTCGTAGTCGAGCCCTTCGTCGCGGAAATAGCCCTTCTCCTCGGCCAGCCATTCCTGCAGGCGAAAATGCGGTTCGATCACGAATTTCGTCATGGCGTCCTCCGTATCCGCGTGGCCGTTCGGCCGTTCGATTGACGACACGATAGCAAAGGACGAAGCTCGATCCATGGCTACGAGGGAATGTTTCACATGCCCAGGATGGAATCTTCCGGGATCGACTTGCGCGATCTCCGCGTGCTCGACGCGCTGATCCGCGAGGGCAGTATCACGCGGGCAGCCGTGAGCCTCGAGACCACGCAGCCGGCGATCAGCAAGCTGCTGGCGCGCTTGCGGCTGCGCTTCGACGATCCGCTGTTCGTGCGGCGCGGCAGCGGCGTTCAGCCCACCGCGCGCGCCGTCGAAATGGCGGCGCAAGTCCGCGCGCTGCTCGAAATGGCCGACCGGCTATGGCAGGAGCGGTTGCCGTTCGACCCCACGAAGTCAGAGAAGACCTTCAGTCTGCTCTTGACCGACGTCGGTATGGTGCGGTTCCTGCCGCCTTTGGTCGCGCGCCTCGCCGAGCTCGCACCGCGCATTCAATTGCGAGCGATCCCGCTCGACTCCCGGCATTTCGCGGTCAAGCTGGAGTCCGGCGAGGCGGACCTTGCGCTCGGCGCGCTGCCGCGTGCGGCGGGGCATCTTCGCCGCCAGCGGCTTTATTCGGACGGCTACACCAGCGTTGTGAGACGGAACCATCCAAGGCCGGCAGCGGTGCGGACCCGGCGGGGATTTCTCGAGGAGAAGCATGTCCTGATCACGGCGTCCGAGACCGGTCACGCGGCCCATCTGGAAACGCAGCGCGTGCTGACGCGCGCGATTGCGCGCACAAACATCCTGTTGCAGGTGCCGAGCTTCATCGCGGGCGCGATCGTGGCCTCTCAAACCGATGGCGTCGCGACCTTGCCCGCCAACCTCGCTGCCATCGTCGCCGAACCGCTCGGAATGACGGTGTTCAAGACGCCGGTGATATTGCCGCGGATCGAGATCGCGCAATATTGGCATGAGCGCTACCATCGCGATCCCGCCCACCGCTGGCTGCGGTCGATCACGGTCGATCTGTTCGGCAGTCGTGCCTAGCCTGCGGGAGAGCCCGCTCACGCGCTCTTCAATGTAAGCTCGCTTCCTTCCGTCTCCGCAAAGCCTGCCTGCAACACCTCTTCGCGCTTGTGGCGCAGATGCGCGCGCAGGATGTGGGCGAGGCCGGTGCCGTCGCGGCGCTGCAGCGCGTTCAGGATGGCCTCGTGCTCGCTGACGGCGAGCGCCCAGCGCTGCGGCGTCATCGGCGTGACGTAGCGCGCGCGGCGGATGCGCGCGGTCACGGAGGCGTAGAGCCCCGACAACACGGGATTGCCGGCGGCGTTGACGATCCCCTCGTGAATGGCGCGGTTACCGCGATAATACTGGATCAGATCGCCCTCGCGATAATGCTGCACCATCGCGGCGTGGGCCGCGGCGATCTCAGCGATCTCAACGTCGCTGATGCGCTCGCAGGCGAGCTCGCCGGCCAAAGCCTCGAGACCCTGGCAGACCTCGAACAGGTCGCGCATGTCCTTGTCAGTCAGCTTTGCCGCGCGCGAGCCGCGATGGGGCAGGAGCTGCACCAGGCCTTCCGCGGCCAGCACCTTGAGCGCTTCACGCAGCGGCGTGCGCGAGATGTCGAGCCGTTCGCACAGCTCGCGCTCGGGAATCCGCGCGCCCGGCGGGATCTCACCATCGAGCAGAATGTCGCGGATGCGGCCGACGACCTCCTCATGCAGCATGGGCGCTCTCAGTTTTTGAATGCAAAAATGGCTCAATAGACGAAAGTTCGGTATTTATATCTTGAAAATCTCACATTTTGCATTCAAAAAAGCAAAAAACAGATAGGGATCGAGGAAATGGATCAGGCCGTAGCGGCGGACGACCTTGTTTTTGAATGCAAGGACGGGATCGGGCGGATCACTTTCAACCGTCCGCAGGCGCGCAACGCCTTCACCTTCACGATGTATGAGCGGCTCGCCGCCATCTGCGAACAGGCCAATCACGACCTGTCGATCAAAGTGCTGGTGCTGCGCGGGGCCGGGGATAAGGCCTTTGCCTCCGGCACCGACATCAACCAGTTCCGCGCTTTCAGGACGCCGCAGGACGCGATCGACTACGAGAACCGCATCGACCGGGTGCTGACTACGCTCGAACAATGCCGGGTGCCGACGATCGCGGCGATTAACGGCTTTTGTACCGGCGGCGGAGCGGGCATTGCGGCGGCCTGCGACCTGCGCATCGGCACGCGCAGTGCGAAAATCGGATTTCCCATCGCGCGGACGCTCGGCAATTGCCTGTCGATGTCTAATGTCAGCCGTCTCACGGCGCTGATCGGGGCTGCCCGGGTCAAGGACCTCATCTTCACCGCGCGCCTCGTCGATGCCGCGGAGGCTGCCAGCGTCGGCTTGCTCGGTGAGGTCGTGGACGATCTCGCTGCGCTCGACCGGCGCGCTGACGAGATCGCGCGCCTCGTCGCCAGCCACGCGCCGCTGACGCTGACCGCGACCAAGCAGGCCGTGGCCCGGCTGCAACGGCGGCTGACGCGGGACGAGGGCGAAGACCTCATCCTGATGTGCTACACGAGCCAGGATTTTCGCGAAGGGCTCGATGCTTTCCTCAGCAAGCGCGCCCCGCAGTGGCGCGGTCAATAGGACGCTCCGATGCCAAGCGATCGATCGCAATCCACCTCACGCCGCTCCGGTCCGCTCGCCGGCCTCAAGGTCGTCGATCTCACCCATGTCATGGCGGGGCCGACCTGCACCTTGATGCTGGCCGACATGGGCGCCGACGTCATCAAAATCGAGAAATGGCCAAACGGCGATGACACCCGCCATTCGGTGCCGCCGAAGATCGGCGATGAGGCGGCATCGTTCCTGATGATGAACCGCAACAAGCGCGGCATCGTGCTGGATCTCAAGACCGACGGCGGCAAGCAGGTGCTGCGGCGCCTGATCGCGGACGCCGACGTGCTGGTCGAGAACTTTGCGCCGGGCGCGATGCAGCGTCTCGGATTTGGATACGAAGAGCTGCACAAGCAATTCCCCGCGCTGATCTACTGCTCGTTGTCGGGTTTCGGCCGCACCGGACCCTACAAGCACCGTCGCGGGTTCGACCTCGTCGCGCAGGCCATGAGCGGCATCATGAGCTTTACCGGCGAGCGCCCCGATGGACCGCCGGTGAAATGCGGCCCGCCGTTGTCCGACATCACCGCCGGCCTGCTCGCGAGCATGGGCATTCTCGCCGCCTACACGCACCGTCTCAAGACCGGGGAGGGGCAGTGGGTCGAGACCTCGCTCTACGAGGCCGCCCTGGTGCAGACCTATTGGCAGTCGACCATCGCGTTGGCCGCGGGCACCGCGCCGCGCGCGATGGGGTCGGCCCATCCGCTCAACGCGCCTTACCAGGCGTTCGAAGCCTCCGACGGCTGGCTCGTGGTCGGCGGTGCCAACAAGAAGCACTGGCTGTTGATGCTGGAAGCGCTCGGCGCGAGCGAGCTTGCCGCCGATCCGCGCTTCGTCACCGGCGCCGACCGCATGGCCAATCTGAAGGAGCTCGAAGCCGTCCTGAGCGAACGCTTCCGCACCCAAACGCGCGCGCATTGGCTCGCCGCGCTTGACGAGAAGGGCGTGCCGTGCGGCCCCGTGCACAACATGCTGGAGGCGCTGAGCGATCCGCAGACGCTGGCGCGCGAAATGGTCGTCGAGGTCGAGCATTCCACGCTGGGCCCGGTCAAGACGATCGGCCTGCCGATCAAGTTCTCGGAAACGCCGGGCAAGGTCGCATCAGGCGCGCCGGTCTACGGCGAGCATACGCGCGAGGTGCTGGCCGAGCACGGCTTCGACCAGAAGCAAATCGAAGCGCTCGAACAAGAAGGCGCCATCGTCTCGGCATCGGGGACGCGCGAGGAGCGCGTGGCCTGAACGGACTTCGGCACGACTGATCAAGCAAAACAGAAAAATCGATCGGAGGAAATCATGCGTGGTACATCTCTCTTCCTGTTGTCGGTCAGCGTGGCCGTGCTCGCAGGCAGTGCGCCGGCATTCGCGGCCTGGCAGCCGCAGAAGCCGATCGAGTTCGTGGCAACCGCGGGGCCGGGCGGCGGCACCGACAATCTCGCCCGCGCGGTGCAGAACGTCATCACCAAGCACAAGCTGACCGATCAGCCGATCGTCGTCGTCAACAAGGGCGGCGGCAGCGGCGCCGAAGGCTATGTCTACGGCAAGGCCTCCGCCGGCGATCCCTACAAGGTGATCTTCGGCACCTCGAACGCCTGGCAGCAGCCGCTCGTCTCCAAGGTCGCCTTCAACTACACCGATCTCACCCCGATTGCGGCGATGGCGCAGGACGAATTCCTGCTCTGGGTCAAGCAGGACGCGCCCTACAAGACCGCCGGCGATTATCTCAAGGCGGCCGCATCAGGCCAGTTCAAGATGGGCGGCGCGCAGTCGAAGGACACCGACGAGGTGCTGACGCGCATGATCGAGAAGGTCGGCCACGTCAAGCTGACCTATATCCCGTTCAAGAGCGGCGCCGAGGCCGCCGTGCAGCTCGCCGGCGGGCATATCGACTCCCACGTCAACAATCCCAGCGAAAGCCTCGGGCAATGGCGTGGCGGCACGCAGCGCCCGCTCTGCGTCTTCAGTCCGAAGCGGCTGCCTGAAGGACCGAAGATCACGGCGACCGAAGGCTGGAGCGACGTTCCGACCTGCGTCGAGCAGGGCCTCGACATCAAGCAATACGAGCAGCCGCGCACGGTCTGGCTGCCCGGCAAGATCACGCCGGAGCAGGCCGCCTACTACGTCGACCTGATGAAGAAGGTGCAGGCGACGCCGGAATGGAAGGACTACATCGAGAAGAGCTCGCAGGTCGACACCTTCCTGACCGGTGCCGAGTTCGACAAGTTCATCAAGCAGGATCTCGAGCACGTCAAGCAGGTCGCGAGCGAGCAGGGCTGGCTGGTCAAGTAGGGCGGGCACCACGCCATGATCTCACGCCGCGCCCTCGAGCTTGCCACCGCCGTCCTCACCGGCGGATTCGGCTTCGCGGTGGTGGTCCAGAGCCTGGACAACGGCATCGGCTGGTCGAGCGAGGGCGTCGATGCCGGCACCTTCCCGTTCCTGACCGGCATGATCATCATCGCCGGAAGTCTCTACAACCTCGCTCGCGGAATTGTGCCGGCCACATCGCTGGCAAGCGTTCCCATCGCGATTACGTCCATCGAGCTGCGGCGGCTGGCTGGCCTGTTCGTGCCGGCTGCGATCTTCGTGGCGGTGATCCCGCTGCTCGGGATGTACGTTGCCTCCGCGGCCTATGTCTTCGCGGTGCTCGCGATCCGCCGGCATCAATCCGTGCCGTGGTCGGCGGCCACGGCCGCGGCAACGGCGCTGGCGCTCTATGTCGTGTTCGAACGCATGTTCCAGGTCAGCCTGCCGCATGGCGCGCTCGCAGCAGCGCTCGGGTACTGAGGAGGAGCGATGGACAATCTGGCAGAGCTCCTGCACGGCTTCAGCATCGCGGTCACCGTGCCGCATCTGGTGCTGATGGCGATTGGTGTGCTGCTCGGCATTCTCGTCGGCGTGCTGCCGGGCCTCGGCGCGCCGAACGGGGTGTCGCTGCTGCTGCCGCTGACCTTCGGCATGCAGCCGGTCTCGGCGATCATCCTGCTCTCCAGCATGTATTGGGGCGCGCTGTTCGGCGGCTCGGTCACCTCGATCCTGTTCAACATCCCGGGCGAGCCGTCTTCGGTGGCGACCACCTTCGACGGCTATCCGATGGCGCGCGACGGACGGCCGACCACGGCGCTCGCCACCGCGTTCGGCTCGGCGGCCTTCGGCGCGCTCGTCGGCGTCATCCTGATCACCTTCCTGGCGTCCTGGGTGGCGCAGGTCGCGCTGGCCTTCGGCCCGCCGGAATATTTCGCGGTCTATTTCCTGGCCTTCGCGAGCTTCGTCGGCATGGGCGGCGCGGCGCCGATCAAGACCGTGGTGGCGCTCGCGATCGGCTTTGCCATCGCTGCGATCGGCATCGACACGGTCTCCGGCAGCGTGCGCCTCACCATGGGGATCGACGAGCTGGTCAAGGGCGTGAACTTCGTCGTCGCGGTCATGGGCCTGTTCGGCATCGGCGAGCTGCTGGTCGCGGTCGAAGAGGAGTTTCACGCCCGCGCCGTCTCCTCGAAGATCGATTGGGCCGAGGTATTTCGTGCGGTCGGCCGCCTGCCTCGCCATGGCGTGGCACTGCTGCGGAGCGCCGCGATCGGTTGCTGGATGGGGATCACGCCGGGCGGTCCGACCGCGGCGTCCTTCATGAGCTACGGCATCGCCCGCCGCTTTTCGCGCCGCGGCCGCTATTTCGGCACCGGCGAGGTCGAAGGCATCATCTCGCCCGAAACCGCCGACCATGCCGCCGGCACGAGCGCGCTGCTGCCGATGCTCTCGCTCGGCATTCCCGGCTCGGCGACCGCCGCCGTGATGATGGGCGGGCTGATGATCTGGGGTCTCAATCCGGGACCGATGCTGTTCGTCGACCAGAAGGATTTCGTCTGGGGCCTGATCGCCTCGATGTATGTCGGCAACATCGTCGCAGTCGCGCTGGTGCTGCTCACCGTTCCCGTGTTCGCTGCCTTGATGCGGATCCCGTTCGTGGTGATCGCGCCGCTGATCGTGATCATCTGCGTCGTCGGCGCCTATTCGGTCTCGAACTCCTATCTCGACGTGGTGATGATGCTCGGCTTCGGCATCGTCGGCTATCTCTTCAAGAAGCTGTTCTATCCGTTGGCGCCCTTGGTGCTCGCGATCGTCATCGGCGACAAGGCGGAGGACGCGTTCCGGCAATCGATGCTGATGTCGAAGGGATCGCTCGGGATATTCTTCGCCAACAAGCTGGTGACGTGCCTGGTGATCGCAGGCATCGCGCTGTTGCTGCTTCCGCTCGTGCTGCAGCTTGCGCGGCCCTTCCGCAAATCCACCGCCGAGACGCCGGCCAAGGAAAAGGTGATCATATGACCGCAAAGCCGCTCATTGCGCTCGCGATGGGAGATCCCGCCGGCATCAGTCCGGAGCTGACGGCACAGCTCGTGTCGCTGGATGAAATCCGCGCCCGCGCCCGCCTCGTCGTGATCGGCGACCGCCGTGTCTTCGAGGCGGGGGCGAAGATCGCGCGTGTCACGCCGGATGTGACGGCGGTGGAGCAGGGCGCCGATTTCGATGAGTTGACTGATGATGCGCTGTTCCTCGATCTTGGTCACCTCGATCCCGCGCGGGTCGAGCGTGGCGTGGCGAGCCTTGCGGGCGGGCAATTTGCTCTGGCCAATTACAAGCGGGCGCTCGAATTCGGCAGGGATGGCCGGGTCGATGCGGTCTGCTTCACGCCCTTCAACAAAGCCGCCATGCGCCTTGCGCGCGCCGATTATGACGACGAGATCGCGTTCTCCGCGGAGGTCGCGGGGCTGAAGACGCCGGCCAGCGAATTCAACGTGCTCGGCGAGCTCTGGAATGCGCGCGTCACCTCGCACATTCCGCTGAGGGATGTTGCCGCCAAACTGTCCGGCGAGCGTATCCGCCGCGCGCTCATGCTGACCGATGCCTGCATGCGCAAGGCGGGCTTTGCGCGGCCCCGCGTTGCCGTGGCGGGCCTCAACCCGCATGCCGGCGACGGCGGCAATTTCGGCCGTGAGGAGATCGATGTCATCGCGCCCGTGGTCGAAGCCGGCAAGCGCGAGGGCATGGCCGTGGAGGGCCCGTTTCCCGCCGACACCGTGTTTCTGCGCGCCAAGGCGGGCGCCTTCGATGCGGTGCTGACCATGTATCACGACCAGGGCCAGATCGCGATGAAGCTGATGGGCTTCGATCGCGGCGTGACCCTGCTCGGCGGCTTCCCGTTCCCGATCTGCACGCCCGCCCACGGCACGGCCTACGACATCGCCGGCCAGGGGATCGCATCGGTCGGCGCCAGTCGCAGCGCCGTGCTGCTCGCGGCAGACATGGCCGCGCGTCGGGCCGCCTGGTAGGTCGCCCGGCTTTCACCTTCAGGAAAAACTGGAAACTTCCGCCGCCGAGCCGAGTTGCCACTCCGACGAACGTTCCCACGTCGGAGCTGGACCATGGCCGAGGCGAGGCCGCTGCGCGCGGCCGCGAAGATTGCATTTGCCGTCACGCTGCTCGCCTTGACGGCCACCCCGGGGCTCGCCGCCGGGATGGATCCGGCCGCCATCGCGTCAGCCCAGCCATCGAAGAAGACGCTGTCGAAGGACAAGCCGACCCCGGCGGGGGTGCATCTGCAGGTCCTGCTGGACCGCGCCCATTTCTCGCCGGGCGAGATCGACGGCAAGTTCGGCGAGAACGCCAGGAAAGCGCTGCGCGCGTTTGCGGAAGCGCGGCAATTGGTGGCTTCCGACGAGGTCACCGATGATCTCTGGAAAGCCCTGCAGACGGACGATCGGCCGCCGACGACCACCTACACCATCACCGACAAGGACGTCGCAGGTCCGTTCCTGCGCAAGCTTCCGGCCAAGATGGAGGACATGAAGGACATTCCGAAACTCGGCTACACCAGCCCGCGCGAGGCATTGGCCGAGAAGTTTCACATGAGCGAGCAGCTGCTGGCAGCGCTCAATCCGGGGCACCATTTCGACCGCGCCGGTGAGACCATCGCCGTGGTCGATACCACCGACGGCGGCAGTGCTCCCGTCAAGGCCGACCGGGTCGAGGTCGACAAGGTCAGGCAGACCGTCAAGCTGTTCGACAAGTCGAATGCGCTGATCGGTTTCTATCCGGCGAGCGTCGGCAGCGAGGAGAAGCCGTCGCCATCGGGCACGCTGAAGGTCACCGAGATCGATCAAAATCCGACCTACCGCTACAATCCCGCCTATCATTTCAAGGGCGTTCATGCCCGCAAACCCTTCAAGATCATGCCCGGCCCGAACAATCCCGTCGGGACGGTGTGGATCAACCTCTCCGCCGACGGTTACGGCATCCACGGCACGCCGTCCCCGCAAAACATCTCCAAGGGCCAATCACATGGTTGCGTGCGGCTGACGAATTGGGACGCGCAGCGCGTGGCCGCGAGGGTCTCGAAGGGCACGCCGGTCGTCTTCGTCGAGGACACCAGTTGAGTCCCGGACGAGGCCATCGGAATTGGAAGCGGTCGACCCGACCGCTCCGGACGAGAACGACTTTTCGCGTCCAAAGCGTGCGTTTGCCATATTTGCTGCAATCCATGAGGACGGTCGTCGACATTGCTCAAATGGAGACAACGATCCCTGGCGCTCATGGACTGCTGTCGCCTCGATCCTCTTCGCACAATCTCGTTGCGGCTCTGAGACCTAGGTCCTGCCCGCTCTGATTTGGCATCGGACAAATGCTTCGTTGGGAGCGTCAGTGGTACGGCGTTTCGACCACCAGCTCTTCCCGTCGGGCGAGATGCCGCCTCCGTTTTGCAGGGCGCAGAGACAGCCGAGCCGATCATGCATCTTGTCACATCGACCATCTCCGCTCGGCCGTTGTGCCTGCTTCGCCGAGCGCGATTGGTCTTCGCCCTTGCCCATTGGCGAAGCCGAATGCGTCGAGAGCTCCTTCGGCTTTTGCGGGTGCTCCCTGGTATTCGAGGGAGAACTCACCGCCAGTGTTGGCTTGACTAACTGCCAGACCGGATAGAGATCGATGGTTGGCCGCTCAGCGGGATGATCGGGATTTGAATTAGACAGAATAATTAAGTTCTTCGCGTCCCATTTTGCGGTGATCGTCTCGCGGAACTTCATCGAGAAAGCGTCTTTGTCGATGTACTCCGCGAATCGGGAGTAACCCGCAGGCGCTTGCACCCAAGATGATTTCGTGGGCGGACCCCAGAGATAGAAGCCAGTGGCTAAACCGGTCGCCGAGACGTCGGTAATGATCAGCATTGCATGTCGGCCTTTGCCGTTGCCCCATCCCTTCTTGCTGGACCACACTCCGACGAACTTCGAGTTCGTTCCCGCTGAATCCGACTTGCTGGGCGTGATGGTAAATTCCGGCATTTTCAATTGCTGTTTGGTCGCTATTGCCGTGATGCGTTGGCCGTCCTCGGGTGAGAACGCGCCGCGATCGGCAATTCCTGCGTCAGCGGTCGGCGCTTGCTTTTGCGTCGTGCTGTCCGTGTTGAGCTTGGGTTCGGAGGGCGCAGGAACAACAGGTGGAGTGGGGGCGCCCGAAGCCGGCGCATTCGGAGGGCTTGCGGTCGGTCCTTTGAGATAGATTTCCTCCTTCGAGAGTGACCCGTACACAAAGGGCTGCTGCTCGCGCTTGGTCGCGGTCATGACATCATCGCGAACTCGACGAAAAAGGAATGAGATCTCCAATCCGGGTGTCTCGATGTGCCGAAGAAGCGCAGTCGTGAAAGGGCTGTTCCTTCCGTCCCCATCACTTGCGGTAGTCCCGTCGCGGGCGGCGTATGCAATGAGTACATTGTCTGTTGGTTCCGTCGGGGCCAATCCACGGGCAACTGCGCGGCTGGCCAAAGACCGCTTCATCTTTGCTTCAAAAGGGTTGTTGCGGCACGCGTCCAGAATGATCAGCCCCAACTGTCGCGCCTTGCTCACCTGTAGATTCACAGACCTCAGACTGACGGCTTCGCTCTCGACATCTGTGTCGCTCCTCAATTCGGCATCCGTCGGAATCAGCCAATTTTCTCCTCCAGCCTCCATGCCGTGGCCAGCGTAGAAAACGACGGCCATCATGGAGCCTTCGGCAGCGCGGCCAAACTCGACGATTGCTTTGCGCATATCGACGGCAGTGCCATTGGTTACTTGGGTGACCTTGAAATCGAGGCGCTCCAAAGCGCGAGCAACGTCAGCCGCATCTCGTGTTGGATTCGGAAGAGCTGGTACTCTCATGTACGCACCGTTGCCGATAACCAATGCAACCCGCTCGGTGCCAAGCGCCGGCAATGTAGTCAGCAGCAAGACCGAAACTAAAAAAGTAAAGCGTCCCCACATCGTCGCCCCCCGCAAGGCTTGACCCTTCTCCAGGCGCCGTACACTAAACGGCGAATCGAGCCGACGCCAACAGATGGAGGACCCCAGAGGTCAGCACCTTCCGCATTTCAGCTCCAGGTTCTCCCCTTGCAGAGCAGCACCCGTCACCGGTGAGGAGGAGTCTTTGGGACCCCCGGACTGTCGACCGAAACGACGATCTTGAGTTCCGCTTCTCGCTCAACCTGGGAGATGTCGATCCGCTCAACGACGGCCGCCAGCGAACAGATAGCGTGGAACGGAGTGGGCGGGGCGACGTTTTCTGCTCCGACAGGTTTGGGTGGGCAAACATCAATGGATGACTACCGTGATCTCGTGACGGCCGCTCTTGCGCTGCTCTGCGCCGGCATCATGCTGGTGGCGGGCCAGCTCACCATCGAGCATCGTGCCCCGGACTTCGCACGCAAGGTGATCGAGACACCGGTCCAGCCGGCACCGCCGCCCATGGTCTCGCACGCGCCGCAGCAGAATATCAGCGAGCCCGCTCAGGGTCTCGCCGGAAAGCGGCCGACCTGACGCCGCGAGCTGCATGCAGATCACTGAGGCAGCGCCACCCCGTCGATCTGCATGACTCCAAGCTGATCGAACAACTCGACCCGTTCACCGTTCAGCACTGGAAGGTAGCAGCGACGTCTGGCATCCGGGTTCAGGATACAGAGCTTATCGTCCGCGGCCG
Organism: Bradyrhizobium sp. UFLA06-24; assembly: GCF_054967145.1. Taxonomy (NCBI): domain Bacteria; kingdom Pseudomonadati; phylum Pseudomonadota; class Alphaproteobacteria; order Hyphomicrobiales; family Nitrobacteraceae; genus Bradyrhizobium; species Bradyrhizobium sp. UFLA06-24. The sequence continues at coordinate 23,614 of NZ_JADFUE010000047.1, read as the reverse complement.
TCCATGTCCCGGCGGCAGGTCCGAAGGCCTCGTCCCAGTGCGGATAAGTCATCCGGCCGTCGGGCTCGAACTGCATTGTGAGCGGACCATTCCTGAGCTTGGGACCGAAGCTGATCGTCTTGCCCCGGAATTTTGCGGCCAGGGTCTCGCCTGTCGGTCGTTCGCCGGTCGCCGCGGTGAGCGAGGCATCGGGTCCCGGATCATAACCCTCGGCCTTCAGGATCAGCCAGAACAGCCTGCCGATGCTCCGAAAAGAAGGTTCGGTGAAGGGCGTGTCGCGGTCGATGCGATGGACCACGATGAGGTCGAGCGCGGGCACGACCAAGGCGTACTGGCCGCCGGCACCTTGGGCCAAAAAGCTGCCCTCCGGCAAAGCGACCGTAGGCGCAACGGCACCGCCCAGAAAACCGATCCACCAGAGATAGCCATAGCCCGGCAGGGGGGACGCTTTCGAATGGCTGCGCGTGCTCTCTTCTACCCATTCCCGCGGCACGATCTGGTGTCCGGCCCAATTGCCTTTGTGCAGATAGAGAAGCGCAAAGCGCGCCAGGTCCCGTGCGCTCATGCGGATCTCATAGGCGGGGTGGATAGACGCTTCGCCGCGGATGTAGCTGCCGTCCTGTGGCCGGTAGTCCTGCATGCCGATTGGCTTTGCGATCTTCTGGTCGAGCGCCTGGAAGATGCCGGTGCCGGTTGCGTGCTCGTAGATCGTGCCGAGCGCGTTGAAGTCCCAGTTGTTGTAGTACCAGAAGCTGCCGGGCAGGTGGCTGCCGCGCGGCGGTCGCATCTTGGCATTGCCCGGCGTCTCATAGAGCGCCGCGTGGTAGACCCCGGAACGAGCTTCGAGCAGTTCGCGCACCGTCGCGCCCTTCTCGATCTCGGTCAGGCCTGGCGGATTATCGTCGATGCCGAGTTTGCCAAGCGTGCTGTCGAGGTCGATCAGGTGATCCGACACGGCGATGCCGATCAGCGCGCCGAGCAGGCTCTTGCGGATTGAAGCGACTTCCATTGGCTTCGTCGTATTGCCCCACTCGGCCACCACCTTTCCGTGCTGAACGATCACGACCGCGCTCGAGCGAATCTGATCCGAAAAAGATCGCGCCTGGGCCAATTCGGTCCCTGACCAGCCCAATTCCGCAGGGCTGACGCGCTCCCACTCCGCTGCTGGAAAGCCATCTTCAGCCGTGGCGGGCCCGAACCGAACCAAAGCGCCGAGCAGCACGACGGCGAAAACGATCTGGCGAATATGCATTGGATCCCCACGCGCTGCGAGCTCGACCTGATCGCAGCATGATACGCATGAACGGAGCTGGGCAGAACGCATATTGAAGTATTTTCCTTGATTCCGGCCGACGGGTTCTCATAGTGAGGTCTCTTGTTGGCCCTTCGCGACCGTCCGCAACATTTGCTCGAATGCCGGCTGTCAGACGATGGCGACTTCCCGACTGATGTGGCCGCTGCCGACCCAGGTGGAACACGGATTGAGATCACCAGGTCGTCAAAGGCATGCTCGGCATCCGTGACATGAAACACAGATGAACGCGTTTTCGGAACGCAGGATAGCGCTCATCCGGTCCTAGCCGGAACACCCGTTCCCTAGCCAAGGATAAGTACTATGACTCATGCAGGATATGCGGCCGGCCACATCGGAAGCTAGGCGGACATATCGGTGAATCGAAGTCAGGTCCGGGCATATCTTCGACCAAGGAGTTGACGATGAAGAAGCTAAGTCACGATGAACTTGCGGCTGTTTGCGGTGGTATGAAGAACATCGATAATCCGGGCGTCGCCGCCGCGATGAGCGCGTTCTACGGCGTCCTTTTCTGCGGCGGCACCTCGCAGCTTCCTCCGAGCACGATTGCTCATCCGGATGGCTCGGTGGGCAAGTCCGGAGGCGGCTCCTACTCGAACTGCTCTCCGGCCTAGGGTCACGTCACGAGGCGGGAGCGCCAGGCGTCGAAGTGAATCGGGCCTTCCGCACTGAACAAGACGAAGCGTCGGAACTCCCGGATCTCATGATCCGGGAGTTTTCTGCTTTTCGCACTTCCGTCAGATATCGCGACGCAGACAGGACCGCCAGGTCATCGCCGGCAGTCGGAGGCACGACCGGCCGTTGTCGGGCGGTGCTCCCACGACAGAGGTTCACCCGAAGCGGTCGATGTCGAGCTTGTCCTGAGCTATTATCAGCCCAGCTGATCGACCAGTGCCGACCACAGAGCCCATGGTTCGCCTCGATGGACCGGGTCCTCAATTGCAGTGTGCACCATGACGACTTTAGAGGTCGGATCAACGCAAATATACTGGACCTTGAATCCCAACAACGCGAACTGCCGCCTCTCACCGGGAAACAGCCACACGAGGTAACCGTAGCCAAATCTGTTCGTCGCCACGCTCGGTCGCAGATAGTCATCCGAAGCGCGAACGGTGGTTGCATCGATCATCCATTGCGTCGGGACGATCTGCTTGCCATCCCATGCGCCATCATGCGCCAGCAAGCGTCCTAGCCGGGCGTAGTCGCGCAGAACGGCGTTGAAGCCAAAGTGCCCCAGTTCGAATCCCTCTGCGTCTACCAGCCAGTTGGCATCCGCTTCCGCGCCGATCGGTCCCCATACTTTCTCGCGCAGATAGTCAGACGCTGACTTGTTAACCGCACCGTGAAGCACCATGCCGAGCACGTCGGCTTCTATGCTCGTAGCAGCCAGCGATGACACAGCCTTGCGACGGGAATATTGCGGCGCCGACACAACGTCCCCTCAGAGATTGCCGTAAGTAGATCTCCTATTTCGCCCATCTTGGGCAGACCGGCTGGTCAGCCAAGCCGTCGCCGGCTGAGCAAAAGACCGCACGCTTGGGCTCGCCATTTTTCGTCACGCTCACAAGCTCGTATTCGGTCGTATGACCGCTCGCCCATTCCTTTAGAGACGACGGGGCGACTCCGGAAAATCATCGGCTTGCACAGGCTTGGTTTCAAGGGAGCGGCGAGGGATCATTCGCGCCCGAGGCGCCGTCGGTGCAGGCTCTCTCGGTGGTGCACCGACGTTGCTCTCACACATGGCGCGATGATGCTAGTTTGCCAGTGTTTTGCCCGACGTGTCAAACGTCCCGCCGGCGGGATCTTGTCGCATCAGGTCGTCGCCATCAGCTAAGGCTTGCTGCGCCTTGTGCCGACGTGTGCAACGACGGCGCTCGAAAAAGCTTGTCGCCGCAACGGTCCGGCTACTGTGCATGGGGTTGTTTTCGTAAAGCGCGGCCGGCGCGGGCTCACGCCCCGCAAACGATCACGCCGTACCAGCCGAGCCCGCGATAGGTCTCGTAGCCCGGCGTTGCATGGAAGGCGATCATCGTGCCTGACCTGTCGTGGTAGAAGCCGGAGCGCTGGCCGTTCAGCGACAGCGCGATGCGCTCGCTCAAAATGCCCTGGCCGTCGGAGGCAGCGATCACGCGGAAATTCGAGTCGACCAGGAGCACGCGGGCTTTGTCATTGTCGCCGACGCGGACGCCTTGCACGATGGCGCGCGCCTGCGGCTCCCAGTCGAAATGGATGGCGAGCACGCCGATCGGGGCGCCGTGGGCCTCGCCGCCCGCGCGGACGCTGGCGCAGTAGGTTGCGACTTGCGCGTTGCCGAGCAGCGGCTGGTTCTCGACGTCGCCGGCGACATAATCGTCGCCGGACCGCAAAGTCTTCGCCTCGCGAAACCATTTGGTGTGGGCGACGTTCTGGCCGACGACCCGAAAACGATCCGCGCGGCCGTTGGCGATGACGTTGCCGTCGAGGTCGCAGAGCCAGAGGTCGAGATAGACCGTGTAGGCGCCGAGGATGACGCCGAGCCGCTGCGAGGCATAGCTGACAGCCGCCGGCACCGGCGAGGCCGCGCAATCCACCACGGCCGAGTCCGTCGCCCACCAGCGCACGTCGCAGGTGCGCTCATAGAGGTTGCGGTCGATCAACTCGACCGCGTTCAGGGACAGGTCCATCATGCGCTCGCCGCGCGAGCGTTGGCTCATCCGCTCGATCGAGGCGACGAGATCGCCGGTGCGTTTCGTCAGCTGGGTCTCGAGCTCGCGCGCGATGGTCTCGACCTGCTGGCCGACGCCGCGCACCTCCTGCGCCACTACGGCGAAGCCCGCGCCCTGTGCGCCGGCCCGCGAGCTTTCGATCAGCGCGTTCAGCGCCAGCATCTTCATCTGGTTGGTGATCTGCTGGATCGATTTCGTCTTGTCGACCGCGATCTGGTTGACCTCCGCGGTCAGGCGGTTGATCAGCGCGGAAATGTCGGAATCATCGTCCGCCGGTTCGGTGGTAACAGGTTTGGTTTTCAGACCCAGCGCAGCAGACATCGGGGACTTCCCTTGGCAATGAGGTCTGATCTGCAATGAACTGGGAACAAGGGCTTACAGATCGAATACGATTCGTTTTCGAAGATTCCGGCTAACGCCCACTTAATTTGCTGTCCGCCCAGCTGCTCAAATGGTAGTCAATTCGCTCGGCATTTCGGCAATCCACCGCTTTCTGGGCCAGTGACATTGCAAATGGCCGAGGATTCCCGCCGAATCCCGCGGGATGCGGCCCTCGCGCCGCCGCCACGCCCCGGACCACTTGAACCCTTGAATCATGACGCCACCCGCCACCGCCTTGCCCGTCGAAATGCCCCAGGCCTTCCTGGGCGTGGCGCGCTCGCTGACCGACAAGCTCTGGCGCGACCGGCTGGACGGGCGCGGCGCCGCCACGGCGCTCGCCATCGTGCAGCGTCACCAATTGCCCGAATTGCTGGCGCGGGTGCTGGCCGGCCGCGGGGTCGACATCGATGCCGTGCCTGATTTCCTCGATCCGACGATCCGCAAGCTGATGCCGGATCCGTTCACGGTCACGGAGATGGAGACCGCCGCAAAGCGCATCGCCGATGCGGCCGCCAAGGGCGAGAAGGTCGCGATCTTCGGCGACTACGACGTCGATGGGGCCACCTCGGCGGCGCTGCTCGCCTGGCACCTGCGCCATTGCGGGCTCGATCCGCTGATCCACATTCCCGATCGCATTTTCGAGGGCTACGGCCCGAACGTCGAAGCCGTGCGCGGGCTGGCGGCCAAGGGCGCCACGCTGCTCGTCACGGTCGATTGCGGCACCACCAGCATCGAGCCGCTGGCCGAGGCCAAGCGTCTCGGCATGTCCGTGGTGGTGATCGACCATCACCAGGCCGGTACCGACCTGCCGGAGGTGGACGCACTGGTCAATCCGAACCGGCTCGACGATCTCTCCGGACTCGGTCATCTCGCCGCCGTCGGTCTCGTGCTGGTAACGCTGGTCGCGGTCAACAGAGAGCTGCGCCAGCGCGGCTTCTGGACCGCGGAAATGCCCGAGCCCGATTTGCTCGGCATGCTCCATCACGTCGCCCTCGGCACCGTCGCGGATGTCGCGCCTCTGATCGGCCTGAACCGCGCTTTCGTCGCCAAAGGGCTGATCGCGATGCGGCGGCGCGACCATGTCGGCCACACCGCGCTGATGGATGTGGCGCGATTGAACGGACCGCCGGAGGCCTGGCATCTTGGCTTCATGCTGGGGCCACGCGTCAATGCCGGCGGCCGTATCGGCCGGGCCGATCTCGGCGTGCGGCTGCTGCTGGAAGGCGACAGCGTCGAGGCCGCCCGCATCGCCGCTGAGCTCGACCGCCTCAATAGCGAACGCCGCGTGATCGAGCAGGCGGCTGAAGCGCAGGCCGAAGCCGAGGCACTGGCTTCGATCGGGCTGGAGGACAAGCTCAGTGTCATCGTCACTGCGTCCGAAGGCTGGCATCCCGGCGTGGTCGGCCTCGTCGCCTCGCGGCTGAAAGAGAAGTTCTCACGGCCGGCTTTTGCGATTGCGCTGGAGCCCGGCGGCATCGGCACCGGATCGGGCCGCTCCATCGCCGGCGTCGATCTCGGCAGGGTGGTTCGGCAAGCGGTCGCCGACGGGATTCTGCTCAAGGGCGGCGGGCACGCGATGGCCGCGGGCGTGACGCTGCGGAAAGAGAAGCTCGCAGAATTTCGCGCCTATCTCGAGAACGCCCTGGCGCAGGATGTCGCCGAGGCGCGCCATGTCAACGAGCTCTACATCGACGGTGCAGTTTCGGCGCGTGCGGTCACGACGGAGCTTGCGGCCACGCTCAATCGCGCCGGTCCCTTCGGCAGCGGTAATCCCGAGCCGGTGCTGGCGCTGCCGGCGCATCAACTGGTCTTCGCCGACGAGGTCGGGCAGGCGCATTTGCGCCTTCGCTTCAAGTCTGGCGACGGCGCCATCGTCAATGGCATCGCGTTCCGTTCGGTCGGGCAAAAGCTCGGCAATGCACTGCTCGCCAATCGCGGCCAGCAACTGCATGTCGCGGGCTCCCTGTCGGTCGATCGCTATCAGGGTGCCGAGCGCGTGCAGTTTCGCGTCATCGACGTCGCGCTTCCGGACCAAGGGCCATCCGTGATTAGATGACGACCTCGAACAGCTGAAACAAGAAAAAAGAAAGGGAGTGAACATGGCAGGGCAGGTTGAAGGCAAGATCGCGCTGGTTACGGGCGGCGCCTCTGGTATCGGCGAGGCGATCGTCGAGTTGTTCGCGCGCGAAGGCGCGACCGTCGTCATCACCGACATCGACGAATTGCGCGGGCCCGAACTCGCGGCGCGCGTCACAAAAGCCGGCGGCAACGCGGTCTTCCTGAAGCAGGACGTCACCAGCGAGGAGCGCTGGATTGAGATCGTTGCCGAGATCGGCAAGCGCTACGGCCGGCTCGACATCATGGTCTCCAATGCCGGCATCGGCATTGCGGTGCCCTCGATCACCGAGATGACGCTCTCCGACTGGCGCAAGCAGAATGCGATCAATCTGGATGGCGTGTTTCTCTCGGTGAAACATTGCCTGCCTTTGATGCGCAAGCATGGCGGCGGTTCGATCGTCATGATGTCGTCGCTCGCGGGGCTGCGCGGCGCGCCCGGCCTGTCGGCCTACTCGGCCACCAAGGGTGGCGTCCGGCTGTTCGCCAAATCGATCGCGATGGAGTGCGCAGCTGTCGGCGACGGTATCCGCGTCAATTCGGTCCATCCCGGCATCATCGATACGCCGATCTGGGGCAAGATCCCCACGGGCGCCGCCGGCGCAGGTCAGAACGCTCCGATCGATCCCGAGGAGCGGGCCAGGATTGCAACCCCACTCGGCCGCGCCGGGCAGGCGGCGGAGATTGCCTCCGGCGTGCTGTATCTGGCCTCCGATGCCTCTCGCTACGTGACCGGCAGCGAACTCGTCATCGATGGCGGCATGAACGCCGGCGGCGTGCCGCGGCGCGCGTGAGCTGCGCAAGGCAGGGGGGCAGCCGCAGGGGCTGACGCGCAGGCGCAGCCCCTGTACAACGTCGGTAATCTCCGACCGACAAAGGTGTCCTTCGCCATGGCGCACAGTCTTCATTCTTCCTCGGCAGCCGCGCCATTCCGCTCGAACCGGCCGGATCTCGCCACGGAAGCGATCCGCACCGCGCGCGAGGATCTCGCCGCCTGTTTCCGTATGGCCGCGCGCAACGGTTTTGAGGAGGGCATCTGCAACCACTTCTCGGCGGTGGTGCCAGGTCATGACGATCTTTTTCTCGTCAACCCTTACGGCTACGCCTTCCGCGAGTTGACGGCGTCGAAGCTCCTGATCTGCGACTTCCACGGGAACGTGCTCGACGGCGAGGGCGTGCCCGAAGCGACCGCCTTTTACATCCATGCCGAGATGCACAAGCGCCTGCCGCGCGCGAAGGTCGCCTTTCACACCCACATGCCCTACGCGACGGCGTTATCGATGACCGAGGGCGATCCCTTGATCTGGGCCGGCCAGACCGCATTGAAATTCTACGGCCGCACCGCAGTCGACCGCGATTACAACGGTCTCGCGCTCGATGCCAGCGAGGGTGCGCGGATTGCTTCCGCCGTGGGCGATGCCGACATCGTCTTCATGAAGCATCACGGTGTCATGGTGCTGGCGCCGACGATCGCGGAAGCCTGGGACGATCTCTTCTATCTCGAACGCGCCGCCGAAGTGCAGGTGCTGGCGATGTCGACGGGACGGGAAGTGCTGCCGGTCGACCCTGCCATTGCTGCCGCAACCTACAAGCAGATGCGCGAGGGCGATTCTGAATCCGCGCGGCTGCATCTCGCCGCGATCCGCCGCCGGCTCGATGCGGAGGAGCCGCAGTATCGGCACTGAAGCCGCTCAAGATCCATGACGCAGCTTGGCCAGCACCTTCAGCCCGCCATAGCCGTCGGCGGGCGTGATCCCGGCCCGCAGCTGAAAATCCTTGATCGCCTTCATGGTGTCGTTGCCGACCCGGCCGTCGGTGCCGCCGGTGTCGAACCCGGCCTTGGTCAGCCTCGTCTGCATCTCCTGGACCTCGGCGAGCGTCAGCACGCGCTCGGAGCCGGGGAACGGCTGGATGAAAGGCGGCGCGCCGAGGCAGCGATCGCCGAGATGGCAGATCGCGAGCGCATAATTCATCGAGGGATTGTAGCTCTTCACCGAGTAGAAGTTCGGGCCCAGCAGGAACGTCGGCCCACCTGCGACCGGCGTCCACATCTGTGCGGAAGCATTCGGCTGCGGAAAGGGCTGGCCGTCGGCGCGGGTGACGCCAGCCGCTTGCCACGCCGCATAGGTTCGGCTGCCGCTCATCTCGCTTGGCGCGCGCACCTCGTAGCCCCAATGCTCGCCGCGATGCCATTTGCCGCGGTTGACGAGATATTTTGCGGTGGAGCCGAGCGCGTCGTCGGGCTTGCCGAACGGCGAGACCTTGCCGTCGCCGTCGTAGTCGATGCCGACATTGAGCCAGACCTCCGGCATCCATTGCGAATGTCCCATCGCGCCGGCCCAGGAGCCGCGCATCTCCTCGGGCGTGCTCCAGCCCTTGTCGACAATGCGCAACGCGTTGATCAGCTCGGCTTCCCAATAGGCCTTGCGGCGCGGCTCGTTCCAGGCGAGGGCGGCCAGCGAAGGAAACACCGGCGTCATGTGGTTCTGCTGCACGAGGGGATCGCCGTAGGCCGACTCCACGCCCCATAACGCCAGCAGCGTGCCGCGCTCGACGCCGAAATCGCGCTCGATGCGTGCGAACAATGCCTCGTTGTTCTTCAGCGCGATCTTGCCATTGATGATGCGCCAGTCCGAGACGCGGCGATTGATGTACTGCCAGACCTGCTCGTGGAATTCGGGCTGGTTGCGCATCTGCTTGAACACGCTCATGTCAGGTTCGACCCGCGCCATCGCGCGCTGCCAGGTCGCAGCTGAAATGCCCTTGGCCATCGCGCGTGCGCGAAAACCCTCGCGCCATTCGTCGAAGCCGGGAGGCGAGGCGAGGACGCGTGTCGGGAGGAGCAGCAGCGCGGCTGCACCGAGCGCGGATTGGAGCAGGGCACGGCGGGTGCGACGGGTCGAGGAATCAAGGTGTCTCATGCAGCCATTCTAGCGGGAAACACGGCGCTTGGGAGCCGGTTCCTGGAACGCGCGGAACAGCTGTTCCCCCGGAACAAAGTGTCGCACTGCTGCATTCCCTTCGCACGAGATTGGAGGAGAACGAGATGAGGAAATATCTGTTTGCCGCTGCCATGATCACAGCCATCGCCGCGCCGGCGTTGGCCGACGAAGTTGGTGTCCACGTCGGTCCGGTTGGCGCCGGCGTCACGGTCGGAGAGTCCCACGAGTATCGTGACCGGGATCGCGACCGGATCACTGTCATCAAGGAGCGCCAGCCCGCCGACCGCACCACTGTGATCAAGAAGGAAGATGAGTTCGGTAACCGCAGCAAGACCGTGATTCATCACGACAACGACTGAATGAGCAGGGTCCCGGCCATGCATGCCGGGGCCCGCCTTCTTCGGTAAGACTTCGGGGTTGAATGAAGATACGCACGCATGCGGAAAGCCATGTCGTCGAACTCGACGACGGATCGTGCTGGCGGATTTTCCCTGGCGATCTCGCAGCAACCCTAAGCTGGAAGCCTGAAACGGATTTGTACCTGGAGTCGAGCGGCGACCGGGTGAGTTCGCATGTGCTGATTAATGCTATGGACCGCAGCCGCGTCCGCGTGATTGCCGCCGGCGAAAGCTGGCCCGATGGCGAAGTCAAGAACGTCTTGAAGGAGGGGTAGGGAGGACGGGGCTCGCCTAGTCTTCCTGTAACTCCGTCGCAACATTGGCAAGCCAGCGGCGAATGCTTGCCTCCGCTTTGGCATCGAGGCCACTGGCCAGACGCTTCTCCAATGCGATCACGCGTTCCCGGCAGGTTTTCAGCAGCGTCGCGCCGCGCGGTGTCAGCGTCCATTGCTGAATGCGACCGTGGACAGGATGGGGCGTCATCAGGATCGCACCGTCGCGCGCAAGATTGCGGATGATCACCCCGACGGTCTGCGGAGTCAGGAAGGTGAGACGGGCGACGTCGGCACCCGACAGTCCAGGATAAGCATTCAGCATGGTCAGCACGGCAAATTGCGGCGAGGTGACGCCGAGATCGGCCAGCGCGCGTTCCATCTTCAGCCGAACCGCGGCATGGGCCTGGCGCAGGAGATAGCCGAGATACCCCTGCTCGCCGCGCTTGCCTTCGCCGGGGGCGGGAACATGCACCGGGCTGTCGTTTGCAGGGCCAGGCGTTTTCCGCTGCGGTTGCGATCTTGTGATGCTGGCGGGCTTGCGTGTCATATAAGAGCTCTTATAAGATATAAGCAGTCTTATAATAGCACGAGGTGAACGGCAATGTCACATGCCCGCAGCGAATACGAAGATTTCAAGAGGATCGCGCCGGATGCGTATGATCTGGTACTGGCGCTGGGGCAGGTCGCGGCCAAGGCCGGTCTCGACAAACAGCTTCTCGAGCTCGTGAAGCTACGTGCCTCACAGATCAATGGCTGCGCCTTTTGCGTGCAGCATCATGTCCTGCTCTCGGAGCGGCTCGGGGTTCCGGTCGACAAGCTCCATCTTGTGGCAGTGTGGCGCGAGGCGCCGATTTACTCGGCGCGGGAGCGCGCGGCGCTGGCTTGGGCCGAGGCTCTGACGCTGCTCCCTGACGGCTTCGGCGACGAGGTGTATGCAGAAGTGCAGCGCGAGTTCTCCGAGACCGAACTGATGTACCTGACATCCGCGATTGCCTCGATCAACGTTTGGAACCGGTTTGGCGCAGCCTTCCAATGGACGCCGGCGAAGCGACCGCCCGTGGCGTCCTGATCCGAACAAGGGGAGGTTGTGATGACCGCCATGAATTTGGCTACGCCGCTGCGCCCAATGCCGTTGCGCTCCGTCGCCCTTGCCGTCGTTGGCGGGCTGGCCTGCGCGCTCGCGATCGGAAAGGGGCTGCCAGTGGCGATGGACACCGTCACGGGAGCACTCGCGCCGCTCTGCGCCACGGCCGCCGAGAGTTCGCCGCTCGACAAGGTCGAGCCGATTGCGTCCTACGCGCTGCCCAACGTTCCGGGAAAGCGTGTCACTATCGTGCGCGTGTTCTATGGCCCGGGCGGGTTTTCGCGGCCGCACCGGCATGCCGGCTCGGTGACTGCTTACATCACAAAGGGCGAGATCCGTTCCCAGCTCGGCGGCGGCCCCGTCGAGACGTTTGGTGTCGGCCAGTCCTTTTTCGAGCCGCCAGGTGCGACACACCTGGTCTCGGCCAACGCGAGCACCACGGAGCCCGCAGAATTGATCGCGGTGTTCGTGGCCGATGAGGGCGCGCAGCTGACGACCTACCTGGAATAGTCGGCAACGGTATCCCGGATATTGCGTCGATCAGCCGGGATACCCATCGCACTGTGTTCTCAATTGCCTTCGCTGCTCGATCCCTCGCGCAGGTCGGGCTTGATCACTTCCTCGGGCAGCGCATGGGCGACCGGTTGCGGGGTGCTTGCGATCTCCGGGCCAATCTCGCGGCCGCGGGCGCGGATCAGACGCTCATAGGCTGAGACCAGGGTGGCATAGGGGTTGACCCAGATCCAGCCGTCCCGGGTGAACACCTGGACGTCGAAATGCAGATGCATCGACGTGCCGGCGGGATGATCGAGGTAGTTCGAGACCACGCCGATCTTTTCGCCTTCGTTGACGATGCGGCCATTGAGCACGCCGCTGTCGTTCAACGCGTGCGGGTTCATGTGCATATAGCGGAAGCGGATATGCTCGGTCCGGCTGTTGACCTCGAGCGTGGCGGCCTGGTCGCTGGGCGCGCGGATCACGACGGCGTCGCGTACGGCAACGACGCTGCGCTGCCTGGGATCGCAGGGCTCGTGATTGTCTCCGGAGGAGGGGCAGTTGGCGGCGCGGATGTCCTCGCCCTGGTGGCCATAGCCGCCGGCGCACTGCCACACTTCGAAGCTGCGCGACTCGCAGAAATTATCACGCCAGGGATAGGCGGTCGGCCCATCGGCCTTGTCGCGCTTGGCGTAGGATTGCGAATGCACGAAGGCCGGCGCTTTCTCGAGGGGAAAGCGAATCTGGGCGTAGGCCATCACATCGGGGTGGCCGCCCTGCTTGCGATAGCCGGTGTTCGGGATGATGTCGCCGCTCGGCCTGTAGCTGAAATCCGTCGACCGGTCGGCAGGACGATCGATCAACTCGGAGGAGACGTCCATGAGCGGCCGCATGCGTTGGCCGCCAGCCACATGCAGCGCCTTCAGGAAGCGCTCGGCAACGGGATAGGCTTCCTTGCAGGCAAGTCGCCGCGGCTTTGCGACGCTGTCCAGGCACTGGATCGACACGACATAAGCGGCGCCGAACCGCGTGAAGGCGTAGCGCAAAAAGCCTTCGCGGATGAACTTGCGCAGGTCGGGATAGGTGGTCGCAAGCGATTTGACGGGCTCTCCCTTGCCGCCGGCGGGATCGGCGATGTCGTAGACCAGCGCCGATCCCGTGATCTGGACTTCGACCGGTTTGGCAAAGGTTCGTGTCGGCATGCCGTCGCCGGCGCCAGGCTTGAGCGAAAACGTCGCGCTGTAGCCGGCAGGGCCGGCGTCGAACATGTCAACGGGATCGAAATCCGCCTGGTAGCGCGCCACCGCGAGCGTCGTGCCGGGAGCGCTGCTGCGTTGCGCCTCGAGATAGGCGGCGGCATCGAACGGCAGCAATACGGGAATCGGGCTGCGGGGAATGCCGGTGAAGAATTGGGAGGAAACCGCGTTGAGCTGCACCAGTGCCGGCATCGCGCGGGGATCGAAGCGCGCCACCGAACGGCGCGGCACGAAGGTGAAATCCGCTGCGACCTGAGGGCGACTGTTGATCTCGGTACGGAGCTGGTCGAGCGCCGCGCGCCAATCGACGCGCAGAGCCGTGAGCGACGGGCTGCGGATTTCGTCCGCAGCCAGCGGTTTGGCGGTCAAGAGCGACAGCGACGCCAGAAGCAGCGAGACGAAGCGGAACCTGTTCCCAACCACTGTCTCGCCCCCCGGCGCCACCTGCTTTGATTCCTCGCTTAGTCCTTGGCGCGCTCGGAGTAGGAGCCGTCTTCGGTCATCACCACGATGCGGGTGCCGACGGAGATGTGGGGCGGCACGGTGGTGCGGACGCCGTTCGAGAGCACGGCCGGCTTGTAGGAGGAAGAGGCGGTCTGGCCCTTGGTCACAGGCTCAGTCTCGACCACTTCCAGTGTCACGCGCTGCGGCAGCGCGAGCGAGACGACGTTGACGTCGTGCAACGACAGCTTGACGGTCATGTCTGGCTGAAGATAGGCGGCCGCGTCGCCCACGACGTCCTTGGAAACCTGGACCTGATCGTAGGTCTCGGGGTTCATGAAGTGGAAGCCGTCGCCGTCTTCATACAGGAACGTGTAGTTGCGCTCTTCGATCGTGGCCTTTTCGACCTGGTCGGTGGTCTTGTAGCGTTCGGAGATCTTTACCCCGTCCGAGATTCGGCGCATTTCGATCTGGCTGACCGGAGTGCCCTTGCCGGGGTGGATGTTCTCGGCGCTCACGACGACATAGAGCTTGCCGTCTTGCTCGATCACGTTGCCTTTGCGAATAGAACTTGCGATGACTCTCAAAGCTATATTTCCTGCTTGCTTGGCCCGGCACCGGCCAGGACGTGGTCAAATCGATGGGGGACTTGGGGCCTCAAATCAGACCTCGGCGCCCGTTTCGGGCCGCAACATACTGATTTTGCCGTTGGATGCCAGCACTTTGCTGGCTCGCGGGGCGGTCGGTTAATGGCTGGGGACAAGCCAATCTCGCCGTTCTGGTCGTCCGGGAGGCACCTCGACCGGCGGCCTTTCCTCCAGGCCAGGGGCGCCATCACCGGGGCAATCAGGGGCTTTTTCGCCGAGCAGGGGTTCGTCGAGGTCGAAACCTCCGTCCTCCAGGTCTCTCCCGGCAACGAGACCCATCTGCACGCGCCCCGGACCGAGATCATGCGGCCGGACGGCAGCCGTGCCAGCCGGTATTTGCGGACCTCGCCGGAATTCGCCTGCAAGAAGCTGCTGGCAGCCGGGGAAGAGCGGATTTTCGAATTCGCCCGGGTATTCCGCGACCGTGAGCGCGGCGACCTGCATCTGCCCGAATTCACTATGCTGGAGTGGTACCGGGCCGACACCCCCTATGATGCCATCATGGCCGATACGGTGGTCGTCATCGCCACGGCCGCGCAGGCAACCGGCATCGGGACTTTCTCGTTCCGAGGCCGCACCGCCGACCCCTTCGCCGAACCGGAACTGCTGACGGTTGCGGGCGCTTTCGGCCGGTTCGCCGGGATCGACCTGCTGTCGACAATCTCGGGCAACGAGGGTAACCGTGCCGCGCTCGCCCAGGCGGCCGGCGGCAAAGTCCGCATCGCCGAGGATGACACCTGGTCGGACATTTTCAGCAAGGTCCTGGTCGAGCATGTCGAGCCGCATCTCGGGCAGGGGCGTTTGACCATTTTGTTCGAATACCCATCTCCCGAGGCGGCGCTGGCGCGGGTGAAGGCTGGCGATCCCAGGGTCGCCGAGCGGTTTGAGGTCTATGCCTGCGGAGTCGAGCTCGCCAACGGCTTTGGCGAACTCACCGACGCCGAGGAGCAGCGCAAGCGCTTCATGGAGGCCATGACGGAGAAGCAGCGCCGTTACGGCGAGACCTATCCGCTGGACGAGGACTTTTTGGCCGCGGTCGCCGCCATGCCGGAGGCGAGCGGCGTCGCGCTCGGGTTCGACCGACTGGTGATGCTGGCAAGTGGCGCAACACGGATCGATCAGGTGGTGTGGACGCCGCCTGCGGGTGAGAGATGACGAAAGCCGATCTTGCACGAACATTGCGTGAGCCGGCCGAGCTCGTAGCCGCGGACCTCGCGCCCGCGACGTTACTGCCCTCGCTCGAGAGAGTCGCTGCGCGCTACGCGGTTGCGATCACACCTGCGCTGGTCGAACTCATCGACACCTCTGATCCCGACGACCCTATCGCCCGTCAGTTCGTTCCGACGGCCGCGGAGCTGGAAATGCAACCGGGCGAGGACGCCGATCCGATCGGAGATCATCCACATTCGCCGGTTCCAGGGATCGTGCATCGTTACCCCGATCGCGTGCTGTTCAAGCTCGTTCACGTCTGCGCGGTCTATTGCCGTTTCTGCTTCCGCCGCGAGATGGTGGGGCCGGGCAAGGAGAACGCACTCTCGGACAGTGGCTATCGCGCGGCGGTCGACTATATCCGTGCGCATAGCGAGATCTGGGAGGTGATCCTGACCGGGGGTGATCCCCTGATGCTGTCGCCACGTCGGATGAGCGAGATCATGGCTGATCTCGCTGCGATCGATCACGTCAAGATCATCCGTCTTCACACGCGCGTGCCTGTGGCTGAACCCTCGCGCATCTCTGACGAGATGGTGGCTGCGTTGAAAGTCGAGGGCGCCACCACCTGGGTTGCGCTGCATGCCAACCATGCGCGCGAGCTGACGGGGGGGGCCCGCGCCGCCTGCGCGCAGCTGATCGATGCCGGCATTCCCATGGTGAGCCAGTCCGTGCTTTTGAGCGGCGTCAACGACAACGTCGCTGCTCTGTCGGATTTGATGCGGGCCTTCGTCGAGTGCCGGATCAAGCCGTACTACCTGCATCATGGCGATCTGGCGCCCGGCACCGCGCATCTGCGAACGACGCTGGCGCGTGGACAGGACTTGATGCGGGAGCTGCGCGGACGGGTGTCAGGACTGTGTCAGCCGGAATACGTGATCGATATCCCCGGGGGCGCCGGCAAATCGCCCGTGGGGCCGAATTATGTGTTGGCGGCGCAAAATACCGCAGCCGATGCGGGTGATGCGGTGACGGAAACGCGCTATCGTATCATCGACTATTGCGGCGACGTTCATCTCTATCCGCCCGAGACCTGAGTGGTCGCGGAGGAGACGTCGGGCTTGAGGAATGGAGGATCGAAGATGAAGAAGATCATGATCGCAGCATCGCTCGTGGTCTTGCTCGGCGGTATGGCGATTGCCCAGCCCGCCGCCAAGGGATCGCCCTCGGGCGGGGCCACGTCGGGAACGTTGCCGCAGGCCCCTGTCGGTCACCGCCAGCCGCGCGCGGGCGATGTGCCGAGCGAGAAGACTCTGAGCGATCCAAACAATCCCGTGAACAAAGAAGACGCTCTGCTCGACAAGAAGATCAAGAGCATCTGCCGCGGCTGCTAGAGCGATAATTCCAGCGGCGGGCAGGGCGCGCATCGCCCCGCCCGCCTTACACCGCGTTCTATGCGGAGCGCTCGTGTCGTCCGGCGCGCGCAGCGTTGCGGCGGATCTCGACCGCGTCGGCGAGCTGATCGAGTACGCCTGCCGTGGTCGCCCAATCGATGCATCCGTCGGTGATGCTCTGGCCGTACAAAAGCGGCTTGCCCGCCACGACGTCCTGGCGGCCGGCGACCAAGTTGCTCTCGATCATCACCCCCATGATGCGGCTCTCGCCGCCGGAGATCTGGCCCGCGATGTCGGCCATGACCAGCGGCTGGTTCTCCGGCTTCTTGCTCGAATTGGCGTGGCTCGCATCCACCATCACCAGCGGCGCGACGCCGGATTTCGCCAGCTCGTTGCAGGCCGCCGCGACGCTCGCCGCGTCGAAGTTCGGCTTAGCTCCGCCGCGCAGGATGATGTGACAGTCCTCGTTGCCCGCGGTCGAGGCGATCGCCGAGCGGCCGAGTTTTGTGACGGCCATGAAATGATGCGGATGCGAGGCCGATTTCACCGCGTCCGCGGCAATACGAACATTACCATCAGTGCCGTTCTTGAAGCCGACCGGGCAGGACAGGCCCGAAGCCAGCTCGCGGTGAATCTGGCTCTCGGTCGTGCGTGCGCCGATCGCGGCCCAGGAGACGAGATCCGCAATGTATTGCGGCGTCGTCATGTCGAGGAA
Organism: Bradyrhizobium sp. UFLA06-24; assembly: GCF_054967145.1. Taxonomy (NCBI): domain Bacteria; kingdom Pseudomonadati; phylum Pseudomonadota; class Alphaproteobacteria; order Hyphomicrobiales; family Nitrobacteraceae; genus Bradyrhizobium; species Bradyrhizobium sp. UFLA06-24. Next base: position 6,305 of record NZ_JADFUE010000047.1, on the reverse strand, counting down.
TTCGGTGCCGGCGGGCAGGCCGAGATTGTTGATGGCCGACAGCACGCTGCGCGCGAGCCGCAGGCCCTTGTTGATGTCGAAGCTGCCATCGAGATCGGGATCGTTGATGAGTCCCTTCCAGCCGATCGTGGTGCGCGGCTTCTCGAAATAGACCCGCATCACGATCTCGAGTTGATCGGCGAGGTCCTCACGCAGTTTGGCAAGACGCTCGGCGTAGTCGAGCGCAGCCATGGCATCATGCACCGAGCAGGGGCCGACCACGACCAGAAGCCGGTCGTCCTGGCCATTGAGAATGGCGTGAATGGCGTTACGGGCTGCCATCACCAAGCGGGTGGCCGTGAGGGTGCGCGGGACTTCCCGCATCACATCCTCCGGCGTGCTCAGCTCTTTCAGTTCGCGGATACGAAGATCGTCGGTCGTGCTCAGCACGGCGGGCTCCTGTCTGTTTCGAGAACCTGCCGGCAATAAAAAAGCCGCCAGGCCTGGCGGCTGTTCGGACGTTTGCTTCAATATTTCAGATTGAGCGCGATCCTCCTGCCGCCAGCGAGCTGTCGTAGCTAAAGTACCAAAAGTAGCTGGTGGCGATGGTGATCATGATGGGCCATATAGCGCGCCGTGGGCGCCTTGTCACCCCCCACTCGGCGCGAGGGACTTCGAGGCAGCTCAACTGTTGCTTTTGCGCGCCGCCAGAGCCATGCCGATCAGGGTGGCGCCGCCGAACAGCAGATTGATACCGACGAGCACGCCGACGGCCCATTCCGCCGAGCTCGGCAATCCCGTGATCACCATGAACGCGATCGCGATGTCGACCAGGCCAGAGACCAGGAGCCACGACCAGCGGCCGCTGAGCTCGCGACGGTGCTCGAGCGCATACATGATGGTAGTGACGCCCTCGGCGAGGAAGTAAGCGCCGAGCACGATGGTGAGTGTCAGTACGGCCTGCATCGGGCGGGCCAGGAGGAGCATGCCCGTCAGCGTTGCGAGGGCCGCCGAGATCAGCGACCACCAGAAGCCCGGTGCGTGGCGCGCCCAATAGGTTGCGATCAGTCCGCCGATGCCGCTGATCAGGAACATCCAGCCGAGGAAGATCGCGGTCGCAAGGCTTGCGAGCGGCGGCAGGACCAGTGCGGCAACACCGAGGATGGCGAGCAGGATGCCCTCGAACAGAAATGCTTTCCAATGCGCCTTGACTGCCTCGCTCATCGCGGATTGCAATCGTGAAAATTCGTCGGGCGATGTCATTGGCAGGCTCCAAGATCGACGGGCGTGTGCTCAATCTAGTATGCGCGCGGTGCGCTCGCCATCCTGCGAGCTTACCCGCCGCCGGGTGCCGAGGAAAAGCCTTCCGCGCTGGTCCGGATGCGGTTGCGGCCAAGAATGTAGATCGCCGTTGTGACAATCAGAAGGGCAAGGCCGAGCAGGATGGAGGTGAGCCCGATCGGGATCAGGGCCAATGTCAGATTGCGCTCGGGGTTGACTAGCCAGTGATGGATCGAGGTCAGCACGAAGGCCAGGCCGAGGAAGCCGACGCCGCCGCCGGCGAGCAGCAGTGCCCACATCCGCCGCAACTGGCTGAGCCGCTCCCGCGCGACGTCGGTCCGGGGCGCGTGATGGCGAGCGACGCGCCGGACCAGGCGAATTGCGAAAGCGATCGAGCTGAAGCCGATCAGCAGGCTCGCGCCGCCCAGCCACATCCGCAGTGTCGGATCGAGATCCGGCATCTGTTGCAGGGTGAGCAGCGGGAAGTCGAAGGCCGAATGCAACGCCAGCGGGCCTGCCAGCATCAACAGCCGACTGGAGAGACGGGCCCAGTCGCGATGACGGCGGTTCGCGCCCAGTGCGGTGCCGGCACGCGCGATCGTGAGGTAAGCGCCGGCAATGATGCCGAGTGCACCATGGAACGGCACAGTGAGCACGCTGCGCAAGGCCGCCAGCGAGCGCCACATCTCGGCATGCTGCACGAGATAAGCGAGATTCTCGTAGGCGGCGAAGCCAAGCCCGACGGCGGCGCCGTAGACCACGGTATCCATCGGATTGGCGAAAGTTCGCCGCTTGGTCGAGGAGACCAGCACGATGGCGATGACCTTGACCGCTTCCTCCGGTAACGCGACGCCGAAGATCGAATGCATGGCCAGCGCCGCCCAGGGGTTATCGGGCGAGGCGACCATCTTGGCGAAGGGGGCGCGTGCAAGGCCCAGCAGTGAGATGCTGGCCGCACCGAGCAGGAACGCAGTCCAAACCTGCGTCGGCGGCCCCGGCCGTTCCTCGGCGGCGATGACGAGCCACAGCATCAGCAGCGCCGGGGCGATGGCGGCCGTTCCGATGACAGTGGGTAACGCTTCAATCAGGTACATCGGCGCCGAAAATAGGTTCCCCTGGTCTGCTTATCTACGTCTCCCGATGCGACCATCTGTCATGCGCTCGCTGTCTCGTCGATTAACAAGCGCAACAGCCAGCGTTCATCAATCCCGGTCATTCGGGCAGAATGCAAGCGCAATCAAGTGCGTGACGGAGCCTTTTCGTCATCCATGGTAGCAATCGCCGCCACGCTGACGGGAAGCGATTGCCGAGTTGGATCAACGAATTACGGGGGCTTCTTGGATTCAATGGGTAGTAAGGGGCGGTGGGGCGTCGGGCGCGATGTCGAAAGCGCCGAGATGGAATTCCTCGCCGACGGTCGCGTCGGGCTCGGGACGGTGTGCGAGCAAAGTGAATGCGGCTTGCGGGTACTGCTTCCAGATATCGAGGTCGCCGGCTGTGATGGTGAGCCAGCCGAACGTGTACATGTAGCGCCCGGGCTCGGTGACCCGGCCGACCCTGTCCCAGGTAATTTTGTTGACTGCCATTCGGTCCCCCGATCGCAAGTCAGCTAGAGCGCCCGGCTGCGGCGCGAACGTTTTCAAGGCTGATCCTGCAATGGGGCGGCGGTAGGGCGGCGTTGGGTGGGGCTCAAGCCGGTTGCGGCACGGCCGAGCGGACGATCAAGCGCACGAGGTCGTCGCGCTGCTGCTTTTCGGCGAACTTCACGGCAAAGCCATTGTCGAATTTGCGGATGACGCGCCCGACGCAGGCCCCGACCGCCAGCGCCGTTCCGATCGGCGGATCGTATTCGCAGGAGATCGCGACGCCGGCCGTGGAGACGTCGATGATGAAGCAGGAATGGCTGCTGCCGTCGGCGAGCGTCAGGACGGTGTGCGAGGCCTGTGGGACGAAGCGCGCGTCGCGCCGCAGCTCCCGGATGCTGTCATCCTTCTGCTTCTTTTCGAGCCAGGTCAGTTTTTCCGACATCCAGGCGCGTCGCGCTCGCGTCATGTCGAGCTCCATCAGGAAACCCGACTTGAGCGTGGCGCTGATGGTGCATTGGAATTCGCCGAAGTCCTGGAAATAGGAGGTCACGCGCTCGCCGATCTTGCCGACGACGGGCACGTCCACGATCATGCGGAACGGCGAAACGCGTTTGGTGCGGCACGCGAAATTTCGCAGCTTTCCCTCGCAATCGTACCAGCGATGCAGCGAATAGCTGCCGTCCACGCTGACTTCCACTGCGCGCTGCCTCAGGAACTCTGCGACGGACATGGGCGCTAAATTGTGCTTCTGATTGTTTCCGTAATTCCACGGTAGCAATCAAATTCTAAGCAATTGATACTCGCGCTCAGGAGCAGGGGTAAATTTCCGGTAAACGGCCAGAGCGGTGGTGTGCCGGGGGGCGGCGACAAAACGTCCTGGTGTGCGCGGCGGCTTCCCGGGCGAAACGGTGAGAGAATGAGAGGGGCTGCTTGGCGCTCCCTAGCGGAATCGAACCGCTCTCTCCACCGTGAAAGGGTGGCGTCCTAACCGATAGACGAAGGGAGCAAACGCAAGGCCTGATCGTATCTAGCGACAGGCCCGCTGGCCGTCCGAGTCGGGCCCGGCGGCTTGCAGCGGGCGAACGTATAGTGACCTTTCGGCCCGTGGGCAAGGCCGTTCCGGAACGCTGTTCTGGCGGCGGTGGATAGCCGGCTCCGGGACTGTTCGGGCCGCGATTTCAACGGTTTCTTAGGGTTCCCCAGGCTAGCGCTGGCGGGGGAGATTTTTCGCCGATGCCACCGCCCAAGAAGCGCGCAGCCCGCAAGCTGCTGTCGCGGCACGCCTGGATCACGCTCGACGGCGGATTCGCGGCGCGGCATTGCCTGGTCCAGGACATCTCGGACTCGGGCGCCAAGATCACAATGGATGAGGATGCGAGCCAGCTTCCGGGCGTGATCCGGATGGCCTTTGCGCGGGACGCGCGGACTGGGCGGAGCTGCCAGGTGATCTGGCGCCGCGGCAAGTCGGCCGGCGTCCGGTTCCTCTAAACTCCAGGCCAGCCGGATGGCGCCTATGGGCGGTCCGGGCTACAAGGCGGGCATGCGCCTTGCCGTCCTCGCCCTGATCTCCCTCGCACTGACCGCCGCGGCCGGGGCCGAGACCTTGCGCCTGCCAGCGACCGAGCAGCCGCAGTCCAGCAAGACGCTGCCGCTGAAGGGCGACGCCCCGGGGACCGCAAAGGCGGGCAGCTGCGCCGCCTATGGCCGCGGCTTCTACATGGTCGAGGCCACCGGGACCTGCGTGAAGATCGGCGGCTCGATCAGTGTCGACACGGCGATCCGGCGCTGAGACAGGGCCCACCCCAAAAACACGAAAACAACCCCATGCACAGTAGAAGCGGGGTGCGGCCGAACCAGCGCAGTCAACGCAATTCCGTGCGCTCCCACCGCACCTTGGGCCGCCTCGGCGGCTCACGACATCGGCGGCGCCACGTGCTGGGCAAATCCCACCCGCTTGCCGAGCTCGGCGAGCCAGCGCGTCAGGTTCGGCTGCGCCGGCCTAGTGATGCCCTCGACCCCTAACCAGCGCCGCGCATAGGCGCCCACGGCGATATCGGCGAGCGTGAACGCATCGCCTTCCATGAAGGGGCGCGTGGCGAGCTGGCGGTCGGCGATCGCCCAGACCTCGGCCGCCGCATCGGCATCCTGCTGCACCTTGATCATGTCGCGCTCGGCGGGCGCGGTGCGCACGATGCCCCAGAACACCGGGCGGTCGACCGGCTGCACCGTCGACAGCGTCCAGTCGAGCCAGCGGTCGACGCCGGCGCGCAGCTTCGGCGCCTCCGGATAGATCGGCGTGCCGCGCCCATGCGCCAGACACAGATAGCGCATGATCGAATTCGACTCCCACAGCACGAAGTCGCCCTCGACCAGCGTCGGGATCCGCGCATTCGGGTTCATCGCAAGATAGTCAGGCTCACGCGTCTTGCCGTATTGCATGCCGGCGTCGATGCGCTGATAGGGCAGGCCGAGCTCGGCGAGGCACCACAGCACTTTCTGCACGTTGACCGAATTGGCGCGGCCCCAGATCGTCAGCTGTGTGTCCGGCATGGAGCGTCTCCCGCAGCATTTATTTGCTGCGGGTGATAGCGGAAATCGCCGCGAGCAGGCATGTACCTTGCCGCGCCCCTCTCATGCAAAAAGCTCCGCTTCGGGAAGCGGAGCTTTCATTGCAGCGCATCAGGCGCGACATCAGCGAGATGCGTTTGCGCTGGCGCGACAAACGCGAAGATGCGTTTGCGCTGATATCAGTGGCCGAAGAACAGCCACAACAGAATGATCACCGGGATCGGCACACCCAGCAGCCACAGCAAAATTCCGCGTCCCATCGCGTTCTCCTCCATCGCATTTGTCGGAAGGACAACACGGGCGGGGCGGCCTTTGTTCCTGCGGCCCGGCCCTTACCAATGGCCGGTGTTGGGCATCGAGGCCCACGGCTCCTGCGGCGGCTTCGGCTCGCCCTTCTGCAGCAGCTCGATCGAGTGCAGATCGGGCGAGCGGACGAAGGCCATGTTGCCGTCGCGCGGCGGCCGGTTGATGGTGACGCCGGCCTTCTGCAGCTTCTCGCAAGTTGCGTAGATGTCGTCGACCTCATAGGCGAGATGGCCGAAGAAGCGGTCCTCGCCGTATGTCTCCTCGTCCCAGTTATAGGTGAGCTCGACCAGCGGCGCGCCGCGCGTCGGCGGCTGCTTCTTCAGCGCCTCGAGATCATCAGACGAGCACAGGAACACCAGCGTGAAGCGCCCCTTGTCGTTCTCGATCCGCCGCACCTCCTTCAGCCCCAGCGCGTCCTGGTAAAACTTCAGCGCGACATCGAGATTGCGCACGCGCAGCATGGTGTGGAGATAACGCATGGTTGTTGCTCCCTTGGGGCGGGGTTTTGCTTTGGGCCGGGATGGCGGGGGAGAGATAGCAGGAAAGTGGGGCTGTCTCTTATACACATCTGACGCTGCCGACGAA
>NZ_JADFUE010000046.1:0-50363 GCF_054967145.1 Bradyrhizobium sp. UFLA06-24 | reverse complement strand
GCGGCGAGGGTTTGCGAAGCATCCCTCAATGAATCAAAAGTCCCCGCCAATGGCGAGGACTTTGTCAGCGGTCTGAAAGCCCCGGCGAGCCGGGGCTTTCTTTGTAGATCGTAGCGACTAGTAGCGAGCCGCGATCGGAGCTCCGTAGCCGCCGAAGCGGTAGTTCAACCGCACAGTGACCATATCGACGTCCTGGCTAACACGGTCGCCGAGAAGAGTGACGCCGCCGGGGGTGACAAAGCCTGCGCCGGCGAAGGTGCGATTGTCATTCCCCATCCAGAGATGGTCATATTCAACACCGAACGACCAATTCGGCGAGAAGCCATATTCCCAGCCCACGCCCAGAGTGCCGCCCCAGCGCGTGTGGCCTGCCGAATCCAAGCCGACGCCCGTGATGTTGCTGAAGACATCAAAGCGATTGTGAGTTACCGCCGCACCACCCTTCACATAGAGCAGCGACGCGTTCCATGCCCAACCGAGTTGAGCCGTGAAGAGCCCGATACCGTCAGTCTTGCCTGTGGTCGAAATCGCCGGATCGATCAGGGTGACGCGCGTATTCTTGATGTCGGCCCAGTCGCCCTGCGCCTCCAATCCGAACACGAACTGGCTGCTCTGCCAGCGATAGCCGATCTGTCCGCCGACCAGGCCGCCATCGCGCGTCGCGCAGCCACCGGCAACTGTTGCGACCGGCGTCACGAAATCGACGCAACCACGGCTCTGGCCCCATCCGCCGTTGGCGCCGATGTAGAAACCTGTCCAGTCGTAGACCGCTGCGACCGGCATGGGCGGCGCCTTGGTGTACGGACGCGCTGCCAAATCGGCCGCCGATGCGGGCGCAGATACGGCCATCACCCCGGCCGCGATGATCAGAAGCTTCTTCATTGCAAGCAATCTCCCCACGAATTTCAAATCCGACACGAATACCCACCTGCCAAATGAATGTTAGACTTTTCGCCTGCTGGTTGATGTAGTTACGGAGCAACACTGCGCTTATTTATGCGGCGCAAATTCCTAATTTCGATTAAGATGTTATGCACTGCATCGTGCATACGCAGGGCGAGCTCAACCCGGCGACCCCGTCTCTGATGGTGCACCTCGAAATCAAAAGGTCAGCATTGAAGAGAGACCGAGGAATGCAGCGGCTGCTCCAGCTCCGGCAACAGCAAACAACTTTGATCTAGATCAACGTTGGCAAGGCCGCAGTGCGGCTGCATTAAGCCTCGTAGACCCCAAACTACGAATGAGACCCAACCCCAAGGCCGCTGGCTCCCCAAGGCCAGCGGCCTTCTTTTTGGGGCAGCAGCTGGTGGGATCATCTCCGGGGTAGGGTACGCAGCTGCACTGGCACAAACTGCACATCCCCCCGAGCCCATAATCTGCTACCGTTTGACGGCCCAATATGGGGTGCCGTGATGGTGGACATCATCTTCAAGGCAGCATCGTAGGGTTAGACGTTTTTTCGAACCGTCCTATTCTCCCTGCCGCCTTAAGCCTCTAAAATTATAGGCGGCCCGGAGCCTCGCCCGCACAATCCTTGCAGCCGCCAGCGCATGTAGCTGCCCTTGCAGCACCGCTAGCACGTCTGTTTGCGTTGTAGAGATCGTCGGCGCTTGACGTTCTCGCGCGCGACCTTGCTCACTCAAGCCAGTGCTGCACGTCCACCTACAAGGGTGGCGAGCGTGGAATTGGCAAAGGCCCATGCGCGGTTGACGATCCGATTGACCAAATTCGATATCCAAAACGACGGTCCGGACTTGGGGGGCTGAGATTGGGGGCGGGACCGTCATCGCGCGGAGGCGCGGACCCTTTGCGCCCAGCCAGCAACGTAGATCACGTGGGCACGGGCAATTGTCTTCTGGTGCATCCCAGGGCTCAGTCTTGGCCCTCAAATGTCCCGCCTCACTCGTAGAAGCTTAAATTGCCATTAACTGCTCGTTGATCATCGATCTCGGCTGGTAGAAACTCTTCCAGAAAAGTCACACCTTCTTGCTGACGCCGATCTTAACCCCGCGGCGGCTTTTTTCTTGAATGGATCATCGCGCGTTCACCCAATGACAACCTCACCATGATGTACGAGAGCGTTCGCGGCGCACTGGCATCTTTCGCTATGATGGCCACGAATACAGGCTGATTGAGCGGTAGCTCGAGGCCATTCGCCGCGGCTCGCCACTCGGCCGCATGGTGATGGAGGAGTACAAGAGCGCGGGCATGCCCTACTGAGTGTAGTCGTTCTAACCGTTGGCCTGCTGCCCTTGGGCAAAGAATCGAGGCATTGCGGGAGGTGGGGTCTTCACCTGTGTCTAACCTCAGCCCAGAGCGCGCGGCGATGTCCGCTTTGGAGAGATGACCCGACCAAGGGCATGGTGGGCTGCCGATGCCGCCTTTGGCTTGCTGCGGACATGCGCGAGCCGTCTCGACCTCCTTGATTGCCTTGATTTACGTCAAAAGACTTTAAAGTCGAGCTGCGAGGGTTTGCAGCGTGGCAATTCCGTCCGCATTCGTTGAGTTAGGGCAGGACTATGAACCCTCTACTGAAAGAAATCAGATCTAGCCCGCTACTATGGATGCTGATTTTCGTACCCGTTGTGTTGGTGGTCGAACACGCAGTCCCGTCCGCTCACACTGCCCTGTTCGTCCTCGCAGTCCTTGCCATTGTGCCTCTGGCAGCACTCCTCAGCCATGCTACCGAGAGCGTCGCGGAAAGAACCGGAGACGCGATCGGCGGCCTGCTCAATGCAACGTTGGGAAATCTGACCGAGCTGATCATCGCCGTCTCCGCGCTTCAGGCCGGTGAGTACATGCTGGTCAAGGCATCAATCGCCGGAGCCATTGTCACGAACTCGCTGTTCATGCTGGGCATGTCGTTTCTACTCGGCGGTCTCCGACATCATGTCCAAGACTATAATCGCGCCGGCGGCAGACTATCTGCCTCACTATTGTTGATGGCTACAATTGCGCTTCTCGCTCCAGCCGCTGTGGCTGACCTTGATTTGCTAAAAGGCGAGGCGATGGCACGAAACCTCAGCGCGGGCTTGGCGGTGTTGCTGATCTGCGCGTATGCTCTGAGCCTGCTGTTCTCACTCAAAACGCACAAGGAGCTGTTTGCAAGCGAGGAGCACGGAGATGCTGGCGGGGGTGGTTGGCCGATCGGTCTCGCTATCGGTACACTCCTCGTGGTCACAGTGCTCGTTGCGCTGGTGAGCGAGATCTTCGTGAGCTCGGTGCAGAAGGCGGGAGAGACGCTAGGTTTGAGTCCGGCCTTCGTTGGCTTCATCATCGTTGCGCTGGTCGGGGCAGCAGCGGAAATGGCGGTTGCGTTTTCAGCGGCACGAAAGAACCGCCTCGATATGAGCGTGAGTATCGCGCTCGGAAGCGCGTCGCAAATAGCGCTGTTTGTTGCGCCGGTTCTGGTTCTGTTGAGTTACGCTGTTGGCCCGAAACCGATGGACTTACAGTTCTGGCCGGGTGCCGTCACCATGGTGATGATCGCTACAGTGACATGTTGCTTCATCACCAATGGCGGCCGCTCCGCCTGGTTCATCGGCGCGTTGCTGCTGTTCATCTACGTGATCTTCGCCATGACGCTGTACATGGTGCCACCCGGTTCTCATGCGCAGATATGAGAAGGTGATGGGCGCACTTGGAAACCCATTCGGGCTGATGGCTAGGATTGCCTCAGGCACATTTGGCGCCGTAGTGGGTGCTGATTCTGGGCGCGTACCATCCGGACTGGCCCGCCGGTAACCAGGAGCACTCCAATGACGGCGATCCGGTCACCCGAGGCGTGGACGAAGCATCGTGTCGAGCTCCGCGTGGATGACATCGCGCGTTTCGCCAAGCTCTACCCGATGAACGCGCGGCCCGTGCAAAAAACGTGACCGTCGTTTCATCCTGAGTTCAGGCCCGCGGCGAAGATGCCGCTTCGAGTCACCAGCATCGAGCTCGGGTTCGAGGAGCATTTCCGCCGCCGAACATCAGAATGGGATATCATCTTGCAGTTCTTCGGCCGTCGTTGGCGTCTTGACCGGCTCGGCAAGTGCATTCTGCGGCGCGCCCTCGATCGGCGGGCCGCCAAAGCCTCCCAAACCGCTGCCTCCACTTCCGACTAGCGAGAAGCCGAACCAATTCTGCTTGACCTCAGGAAACAATACCAATTCGTGAGATCGCCATCGGATAGCAGTCCTTGGATTGCTCGTTCTCTCAGAAAAACGAGATAGTCGATGATCTGTCGGTGCAGGGCTTGATATTCATCGCTCTCACTTGAATAGCAAGAACGGGTCAATGGAGAGCGGTAGATCGTTGATCAGCGAAACATCGAACCGCCGTATTTCTCAATAACCGAAGGATCGACACCGAAGGTGTCGCTAAAAAATGTCCCTATCGTCCCGCCGCGACGTTTCAGGTGGAGTGAAATTGTTATTGATCGACTAAAGATGCGACCTGGTCCGGACGCAACCCATGCCACATGGACTTTCAGCAGTGTGCAGGCGGCACGAACTTGACAACGCCGTTCGTCCGCCCGCGGTTTCGGCCTGCCCGCTACCCATCGTGCAGACGCTGCCGCGTCCACCGCATTCCGGCTCGCAGACGTGACGACGTACGATCGCCCCGCAAGCTCAGGCAGGGATGAGCGATACTAGCTTGACACCCTGCTGCAGGTGTTTTGCCCGTCAGTAGGGATCATAGTAATAGCGCGGGCCGCCATAGTAGCCGTAGCCGGGGCCATAATAGCGCGGGCCGCCATAATAATAGTTGTCGTAATATTCCTGGCGCCGGCTCTCGGCGATCGCGCCGCCGATCAGGCCGGCCGCGAGGCCCATAAAGGCGAGCCCGGCAGCGTTCGGTCCGCGCCGATAATGCCGATAGTGACGCCGGGCAGCGCTGAAATCGGTTGCGTTGGATGAGCCTTGCCCCGCCACGGCGGGCGCTCCCTTGGCCGGTGTCGAAGACGCGGCGGCGGACGGCGACAGCGACGCCACGACCAGGGCGAAACTGGTGACCGCGGCCAGCACAGTGCGGCCAACTCTCGAATTCATGAACCTGTCGCTCATCTTGACGTCCTCTGCGCTCGCCAAACAAGAGATAGGGAAACAACACATAATCCGCAAAGCATTGAAATGTTGCTCGATCGCGGCAATCTGCCGCGCCTTGAACGATTGTAAATCGAATGCCGGATCGAGCTTGATCCATTCAACATGCGCGGTTCATGAACATTAGCGCCCTCTGCTATACAGCCGACAGAAGGCGTGGACGGCGGTGCTGACGTGCTCCGCGCGCTTGGGGCTTGCGTTCAGGGCCGGTAGCTCCAGTATTTCCGGACCGCGTCACCTGCGACCTGGAGGTCGAAGCGCTGGTCGGGTGCGAGTTGCTGCGCGATCAGGTTGAACATGTCGTTCAGGATCGATCGCTTCTCGCCGAAATAGGAATGACGCAGGCCGACCAAGCTGGTGTCGACCAGCGACGCATCGATGGTATCGACGCCGTCGACGATCGTCAGTGCCTCGCCGGCCTCCCCCGCGCGCGGATAGCCGTGGACGAATTTCGAGGCCAGCAGTGCGACGTCACGAGAGGAAGCGTAGAGCGTGAGCCGCGCGGCGCAGCCTTTGAATTTTGCCGCGAGCTGAACGAAGCGGTCACGATCGATGTCGGGTGCGGCAAAGATGATCTGGCCGAGCTTGGCGGCGCCTGCAGGCAGTTGCCAGGAATTGACCTGTTCGAGCGAGTTGATCACCGCGCGGTTGCCCATACTATGAGCGATGACGTGGACCTTGCCGGCGCCGACTTCGCAGAGCGCAAGTTTGAGAAACGCCTCGAAATGATCGCGCGACCAATCGATCGTGCTTTCATCCACGGTGTACTTCTTGGTATCCGCCGTCGACGCCCAGCTATAGAGCAACGTCCGGCCGGCAAATTTCAGGTCCACTGCAAGCTGCCCGGCCCGCCGTGCCGCGTCCTCGAACGTCACGTTGTAGCCGTGCACAAAGATCAGGACGTCACGCAGGTCAGCTGCGGCAAGCGAATCTTTCAAAGTGGTGACGAAGGCGTCCCGGCCGAGCGCGCCGACGGTTTTGAGGATCACATGCTTTTCTGGATCTGCCGATAACTCGAAGTGCCACCAGCTCGGACCAGTCAGCTCGCCAACTGCGCGGCCGCGCGTGGGCACGCTCACCTCCGCAATCCCCAGAGACAACGTCCCGCGCGCGCCGCCGAAATATTTCCCAGGCGTGTCTCCGCCCCGAGCGCGGTCGGTCCCGTAGAAGACGGGAATGGTGACGACGCCAGTTGCCTCATCCGTGGTCGGCCGGACGATATCCGGGACCACAGGCGGTGGCACGTGGCCGCGCCGGGCTATGGTCTCGGTGGCTGCGGGTGTCTCTATGTCTGCCATCACGCGCTCGACGAGCTCCACGGCCGGCGCCTCCGCGAGCAGCCGCACAAGCAGCACGTCCAGGGATCGGCGAAGCTTGTCTGGATCTTCACCCTGGCCGGCGCGTCCAGCCAACTCCAGCAGTTCATCGCGGTAAGGCGGCCATTTGTCACCCAGCAGATCGCTCAGCCGCGGCCCGAGTTCGAGCAAGGCAAGCAACAGGCGAAGCGTGTCCGACATCGCACGTCCCTCGTCGCTGAATGCGGCCAAGGCCGTAGCCTGACCGTCCATCCCCAGCCTAGAGGTTGTGAAGGATCTGGCAAGTCCGCTCAGCGTCCAGGGGCAGCCTGCCGCGGGGCGGGTTTGGCCTACGACAACGCGCCCAGCACGCCCCGCGTGGCCTTGTCGATTTCCTCGACATAGCGGCGGCGGGCGAAGGTTTCGGTCAGGAAGCCGACCACTTTGCGGCTATCGGTGGAATCGACCACCGCCAGCATCTCGGCCTCGGCCTCGTCGAATACCGCCATCGCGCTCTTCACGTTCATTTCCGGGATCAGCACGATGTCGGTCAGGCGCGCAAGCTCGATGACCTGGATGTCGTCGGCGATGGTGTCGAGGTCGCTGGAAAACAGGTCGGGCAGCAGGACGAGGCCGACATATTCGTCAGCATTGTTGACGATCACGATGCCGGGGCGCGATCCCAGCACGAATTCCCGGCGCGTCGCGGCGATGGTGGTGGTCGAGGGCACCTTGCCGACGTCGGAGCGCATCAGCCGCTCGACGGTCAGGTTGCGCAGCCAGCCGACGTCGTTGGCGCTGCGAATCGTCTCGCCGCGCAGATGCAGGCGCCAGGTCGAGAAGGAATGGCCGAACATGAAGCGTACGCAGATCGAGGTGACGATGCACCCCGCAAGCACCACGGCGGTGACGTCGACATTGCGCGTCATCTCGAGCACAAGGAACGACATGGTCAGGGGCCCGCCCACGATGGCAACCCCCAGCGTCGCCATGCCGGTCAACATCGCCACTAGCGGGTCGATCGCGAAACTCGGGCTGATCAGGAGCAGCACCGCGGCGAAGAACTTCCCGATCAGGCTGCCGACGAACAGCGAGGCGAAGAACAGGCCGCCGCGGAAGCCGGAGGCCAGCGAGATCAGGCAGGCTGTCACCTTGAGCGCGATGACAATCGCGATCAGGCCGATCGTCATCTCGTGAAAGAGGTCGAGCACCATGGCGCCGTGGCCGGCCGCGAGCACCTGCGGCGTGACGAGGGCGAAGCTCCCGACGATGAGGCCGCCGAGCACCGGACGAAGCCAGACCGGCAGCCATTTGAACAGTCGCTCGAACGCCGGCGAGGACCGCATCACGGCGATGCCGACGCCGCTGGTGACGAGAGCCAGCCCGATCAGGGCCAGATATTGCTCGACGCCGACGGCGCTAACCTTGGGGATTTCGAGCGAATAAGGCGCGCCGCCGAGCCATTGCGCGGTGAGCGCGCCCGCCAGCGAAGCCGCCAGGATCGGTGCGGCGCTGCCGACGGCATAGACGCCGACGATCAGCTCGCAGGCGTAGAATGCGCCGGTGATCGGCGCGCCGAACGCCGCCGCGATCGCCGCCGCAGCGCCGCAACCGACCACCAGGCGGAGATCGTTGCGGCGAAGATTGAAGAACTTTCCGAACAGTGAGGCGATGCCCGAGCCGATCTGGGTATAGCCGGCCTCGAGACCGACCGAGGCGCCGCAGCCGTTCGAGATCAGTGTCTGGCTCGACACCACAACGCTGTCGCGCATCGACAGATTGCCGCCACGCAGCGCGTTGGCCTCGATCGGGTCGACCGCGCTGGAGATCTTTAGCCGCCTCCGCCACCATTCCATCACACCAAGCGAGAGGCCGCCCAGCGCCGGCGCGAGCATCGCCGCCCAGGGACTGATATAGGTGTTGGCCGATAGACGCACGTCGATGGGAATGCCGTAGATGATGACGTGGGCGATCTGCGCGATCTCGGCCATCAAAGTCACGATCGCGCCGGCCAGCGTACCGATCACCAGCGCGAGCGGGATGAGGTAGAACTCGTTGCTGCGCAACAGCGCGCGCAGCCGCACCATGGTGCGGTTGGTCCCCTTGCCGTCGACGAAATATCTGATCCGCGCGAACACTGCCCGCCTAACCTTCCGATAGGCCGTAGCCGGCCATGCGCTGGCGGACCCGCTCGATCTCAGCGCCGGAGAGCAGCGGCGGTTTACCGATCTGGAGGCAGCCGTGATACTGCCGCGCCAAGGTCTCGACCTCGACGGCGAGCCACATCGCCTTGTCGAGCGTCTTGCCGATCGCAATCATGCCGTGATGGTCGAGCAGGCAGGCGAGCCGGTCCTCCAGCGCGCGCACCGCATGCTCGGACAATTCCGCCGTCCCGAAGGTGGCATAGGGCGCGCAGCGGATGCTGTCGCCGCCGGCGGAAGCGATCATGTAATGCACCGGCGGGATTTCCATGCCCATGATCGCCAGGACGGTGCAATAGGTCGGATGGGCGTGCACGACGGCGCTGACATCGGCGCGCGCCTTCAGGATGTCCAGATGGAAGCGCCACTCGCTCGACGGCTTCTGGTTGGGCGCGTGCGAACCGTCCATTGCCATGAAGACGATCTGGTCCGGCGTCAGGGCGTCGTAGGGCACGCTGGTGGGCGTGATCAGCAGCCCATCGCCATGCCGCACGCTGATATTGCCCGATGTCCCCTGGTTGATCCCAAGCGCGTTCATGCGCCGGCAGGCGTCGATGATGGCCTGTCTCTTGCCGAGCTCGTCCACTGTCATCGACATCTCGATCTCATCTCCACCTTCTTGGCGATGGGCGCTTGTTAGACCGGAAGTACGTCAAAGCAATGTGGCAGCGCAAGCGAAAGCGGACCCGTTCGGGCGCGGCCTTGCCTGCGCTCTCATTGCACCAAGAAATCGATTGTAAAATCAATGGATTAAAAGTTCGTCACAGTCCTACGCGAGGCTGGCCCGGACGGCCGCAATGCCGTTGATCACGAACTGCACCGAATAGGCGGCGAGCAGCATGCCGAGCACGCGCGAGAGCACGGCATTGCCGGTGCGCCCGAGCGTCCGTGCGATCAGCTGCGCTGAAACGAAGCAGAACATGCAGAGCAGGCAGACGGACACGACGACGGCCATGATGATGGCGAGCTTGGCCCCATAGCCGGCATCACCGGCCAGCAGCAGCATCGTCGCGATCGCGCCGGGGCCGGACATCATGGGAATGGCGAGCGGAAACACCGCCACATCGGAGGCGTGCTCCGCGGTCGCCTTGTCGGCCTCTCGCGCCTCGCGATGCGGCCGGTCGCCGAAGATCATCTGATAGGAGACGCCGAACAGCAAGAGCCCGCCGGCGATCTGGAAGGCGGGAATGCCGATCCCGAGCTGGCGCAGCAGCCAGTTTCCGACCAGCGCGATCATGACCAGGATCGAGGCCGCGATCAGCGGCGCCCGCAGCGCGATCGTCCGTTTGACCTTGCCAGGCATGCCGGCGGTCGCGGCCAGGAAGGCCGGCACGAGTCCAACGGGATCGACCACGAGCAGCAGCGTGACGAAAGCGGACAGGGCGAAGTCGATCATGCACGCGCCTCCCGGCGCGATGCGCCATAACAAAAGTTAACCCTCGAGCTCGGAAAAAAATCGAGCAGCTCGATGCCCCAGCAACCAATCGCGCCGACTGCCGTTTCAAAAGGCATCAACATCCAAGCAAGAGCAGTCGAGACAATTGCACGAGCCCCGTTCCAGAATTGATCCGCACGATCCCATTGCCTGCAGCCGCTGGGCGCTTCGATTAGGGACAAATGTCAGAGAACTCAAGGCCGCGATCCATCAATTCGGGAGCGCGGCGGATGCAGTGGCCTACGGCCTCCAGCAGTGGCGGCGCAGCGCCTCGCGCGGGCAGTGGCAGGGCCGCGGCGGTGCGCCGCAGGTCGGGATTCTCTCCGACACCATGATTGCGCGCGGCGAACAGCTCGCCTCGGTCGCACTGATTTGCGTGAAGGCAATCGGCCTCGTGGCCGGCGCCGTGCCACGGATCCTGCCGGCGGAACCCGCGGCTGATATCGACGCCTATCTCGATGGCCTCGACGGCCTGTTCGTCGGCGGCGGGCAGACCAACGTTCATCCCTCCCGCTATGGCCAGATGGCGGACGAGGCGCGCGACGGCCCGTTTGACGAATTCCGCGACGAGGTTGGGCTGCACCTGATCCCGCGCGCGCTAGCGCGCGGCCTCCCCGCGTTGTTCGTGTGCCGCGGCATCCAGGAGCTGAACGTCGCCTTCGGCGGCACGCTGGCGAAGGAGCCGGACGATCTGCCCGAGGACAAACGCCATGGCACCCCCGCGGCGGACAATGAGGATGCGCGCTACCGGCTGCGGCAACAGCTGACGCTGCGCAACGACGGCCTGCTGCAGGAGATCTGCGGCGCGGATACTATCACGGTGAATTCGCTGCACAGCTTCATGATCGCCGACCTAGCGCCGGGCCTCGTCGCGGAAGCAGTGGCCGAGGACGGCTCCATCGAAGCCGTCAGCGTGGAGGGTGCCAGCACCTTTGCGCTCGGCACGCTCTTTCATCCCGATTATTGGGCGAGCACCGACCACACCTCGGCGCGCATCATCTCGGCATTTGGAGACGCGGTTCGCCAGCATGCGACAGCGCGGGAGACCGCATAGGCCATGCACCGCTACCGCTTCGGGATTGAGGAAGAATATTTTCTAGTCAACCGCCAATCGGCCGCGCCGCGCTCCGAGTTGCCCAAGCCCTACATGGCGGCGGCGCAGAAACGCCTCGGTGAACGTCTGACCACCGAGATCCTGCAATCGCAGATCGAGGTCGCGACGCCCCCGCTGGCGAATTCAGCCGATGCGATAGCCGAGCTTGCGCGCTATCGCGCGGTCCTTGCCGAAGTCGGCAAGAACCACGGCGTCGGCATCCTGGCAGCCGGAACGCATCCGCTGGCGCAGCCGCAACAGCAGCGCATGACGCGCAAGCGCCGCTACAGCAAGGTCATCAACGATCTCGGAATGGTCGGCCTCGGCAACCCCATCAGCGGGCTGCACGTCCATGTCGAGGTGCCCGATCCGGACTTGCGTGTCGAGATCATGCACCGACTGGTGCCGTTCCTGCCGCTGCTGCTGGCGCTGTCGACGTCCTCACCGTTCTGGTGCGGCTACCCCACGGGATTGCTGGGCTACCGCAATGCCGCCAATGACGCCCTGCCCCGGACGGGCTTTCCCGAGATGTTCCGCAACCTCGCCGAATACGAGACTTATGTGAAGACATTGGTCGACGCCGGCATCGTCCCCAACGCGACCTATGTCTGGTGGGCGCTGCGACCCTCTCTGCAGCACCCCACCCTGGAGCTTCGCATCACCGACTGCTGCACGGCGATCGCGGACTCGGTGGCGATCGCGGCCTTGTTTCGCGCCCTGGTCAGGCACGCCGTCCATCATCCCGATCTCAACGCGACCCATTCGGCCGTGCACCGCGCGCTAATCGAGGAAAATCGATGGCGGGCCCAGCGCTACGGAACCGACGGCACCTATATTGATCTGGCCTCCTTCGAGCCGATCTCGTTTCGAAGCTGGCTCGAGGCCGTGATCGCCAAGCTCGCGGGCGATATCGCGCATCTCGGCATCGAGGACGACATCCAGCATCTCAGGTCGATCCCCAAGCGCGGCACGTCGGCGCATCTTCAGCTCGAATATTTCCGCGGCCTGCGGAAGTTCGGCCGCTCGCCGCGGGAAGCAATCGGCGACGTCACGAAATGGCTGCGCACGTCCACCGAGGCCGGCGACTTCACCGCCCGGGGCGGCGAACCGAAGGGCCCTCCGGCCCGGCAGCCTTTGGCCGATCTGGTCTGACGCGTCGCGTTCGCAACTAGGAACGACCTTCGGGGCGCCGCTTTAGCTCAATTGAACCGCAAGAAATGAAATAAGGTGGAGATCATCCATGAGCGACAGCGGAGTTGGCATGCTGCTGGGCCACGCCTCGGCCCAGATGGTTTGGCTGATGTTCATCGGCGCGTTCGTGCTCGGCGGCGTCCTCGTCTACGGGGTGATGAAGGCCGGCCATCTGCGTCGCAGCGAGCGCGCGCGCCTCGACCGCGCGACCGAGGAGCGACAGCGTCAGGAAGACCCCTACAAGCGGACCGGCTAGCGGGCTTATGCGCCCGAATGGGAACCTTTGACCTCGCCGCGTCTTGATCGCGCGAGGATAGAGGAAGGGGGTGCCTTCCCGTTCACCTCGACAGGAGGATTTATGGCCAAAAAAGCAAAGAAACGCACAAGCAAGAAATCATCGACGCGAAGCACGCGGTCGCGCCAGCCCCAGAAAACACTGAGCGACCTGTTTCTGGAAACGCTGAAGGATATCTATTTCGCCGAGAACAAGATCATCAAGACCCTGCCCAAGATGGCCAAGGCGGCCAACTCGAAGGACCTCGCGGCCGCCTTCAACAAGCATCTGCGCGAGACGCAAGGCCAGGTCAAACGTCTCGACCAGATCTTCAAGATGCTGGGCAAGCCGGCCCGCGGCAAGCCCTGCGAAGCGATCAACGGCATTACTGACGAGGGCGCCGAGATCATGAAGGATTTCAAGAACGCCCCTGCCCTCGACGCCGGCCTGCTCGCCGCGGCGCAGGCGGTCGAGCATTACGAAATCTCCCGTTACGGCACCCTGCGTACCTGGGCCGAGGAGCTCGGCATGCAGGACGCTGCAAGGCTGCTCCAGGAGACGCTGGACGAGGAAGAGGCGACCGACCATACGCTGAGCGAACTCGCCACCTCCGTCATCAATCTCGAGGCGGAAGAAGACTACCGGGCCGCCGCCTGACATCAGGTTCGTCCAATTGTTGCCTCCGACGCCGCGGAACATCTCCGCGGCGTCGGTGCGTCTGAGCGCAAGTGGCTCCTCGCCTTCGGGGGCCAGGCATGCTGCAAACGCGCGATGCTGGAATTTGCGGGAACCATCCCCATATCCTCGTTTTCCAACCGCAGCGCCTTCCCCGAGTTTAGCCATGCCCAAAAATCCCTTCGACTGGATGCTGTCCGAAGCCCTGGACCAGCTGACCCGCGGCGAACGCATGCGCCAGCAGTTCGGCCGGCAGGAAGCCTGCTGGGAGCCGCCGATCGACGTGCTCGAGACCGAGCACGAACTCCTGATCCTGGTCGCGCTTCCCGGCGTCAATCCGGACAATGTCGAGACTGTCATCCATGACGGCGTGCTGGTCATTTCCGGACAGCGCACATTGCCGCCGGAGCTTCGCAAAGCCCGGATCCACCGGCTCGAACTGCCGCAGGGGCGTTTTGAGCGCCGCATTGCATTGCCCCTTGGTCGCTACGCCATCAGCCGCTTCGTGATGGACGGCTGCGTCGCACTGCGCCTCGCCAAATCCTGAGGTCGATCATGGCCACCGAACAGATGAATACCGCACAGACCAATTCCGAGAACGGTTCCGACGTGAAGATTCCCGAAGACGCACTGATCATCATCCCCGTGCGGGAGATGGTGCTGTTTCCCGGCGCCATCGCGCCGATCGCGATCGCGCGGCCGAAGTCGGTTGCCGCCGCGCAGCAGGCGCTGCGCGAGCAGCGGCCGATCGGCATCGTCCTGCAACGCAGCCCCGAGATCAACGAGCCCGGCCCCGACGACCTGTATCGGGTCGCGACCATCGCCAACATCGTGCGCTATATTACCGCGCCCGACGGCACGCATCATATCGTCTGCCAGGGCGTGCAGCGCGCGCGCATTCTCGACTTCCTGCCGGGGACGCCGTTCCCGGCCGCGCGGATCCAGCAGATCCCCGAGCCGACCACGAATTCGCCCGAGATCGAGGCGCGTGCCCTGAACCTGCAGCGGCAGGCGATCGAGGCGATCGAGCTGCTGCCGCAGGCGCCACCCGAGTTGGTCGCGATGTTCCAGAGCACGACCGCGCCCGGCGCGCTGGCGGACCTGGCGACGTCGTTCATGGACATCAAGCCGCAGGACAAGCAGGAGGTCTTGGAGACCATCGACCTCGCCCTGCGCGTCGAGAAGGTGTCGAAGCACCTCGCCGAGCGGCTGGAGGTGCTGCGCATCAGCAACGAAATCGGCCAGAAGACCCGCGCCAGCTTCGACGAGCGGCAGCGTGAGGCGATCTTGCGCGAGCAGATGGCGACCATCCAGCGTCAGCTGGGCGAAGGCGACGGCAAGGCCGCCGAGGTCGCCGAACTGACGGCTGCCATCGCCAAGGCCAACATGCCGCCGGAAGCGGACGCGCACGCCAAAAAGGAGCTGCGCCGCTACGAGCGCATGCCAGAAGCCGCCGGTGAAGCCGGCATGGTCCGCACCTATCTGGACTGGCTGATCGAATTGCCTTGGGCGCTGCCCGAGGAGAAGCCGATCGACATCAAGGAGGCGCGCGCCATTCTGGACGCCGACCATTTCGGCCTGGAGAAGATCAAGAGCCGGATCATCGAATATCTGGCCGTGCGCAAGCTGGCGCCACAGGGCAAGGCTCCGATCCTGTGCTTTGTCGGGCCGCCCGGGGTCGGCAAGACCTCGCTCGGCCAGTCCATCGCACGCGCGATGGGGCGCCCCTTCGTGCGCGTCAGCCTGGGCGGCGTGCACGACGAGGCCGAGATCCGCGGCCACCGCCGCACCTATATCGGCGCGCTGCCCGGTAACATCATCCAGGGCATCAAGAAGGCGGGTGCCCGCAACTGCGTGATGATGCTGGACGAGATCGACAAGATGGGCCGTGGCGTGCAGGGCGATCCCTCCGCCGCCATGCTGGAGGTGCTCGACCCCGAGCAGAACGGGACGTTCCGGGACAATTACCTGGGCGTGCCGTTCGACCTGTCGCGCGTGGTCTTCATCGCGACCGCCAACATGCTGGACCAGATTCCGGGGCCGCTGCTGGACCGCATGGAGCTGATCAGCCTCGCCGGCTACACCGAGGACGAGAAGCTGGAGATCGCGCGGCGCTACCTGGTGCGGCGGCAGCTGGAGGCCAACGGCCTCACCGCCGAGCAGGCCGAGATCGAGCCCGAGGCGCTGAAGCTGGTGGTCAAGGGTTATACCCGCGAAGCCGGCGTGCGTAACCTTGAGCGCGAGATTGGCAAGCTGTTCCGCCATGCGGCGGTGCAGGTTGCCGAGGGCACGGCTGCCAAGGTCGTGGTGACGACGAAGGATATCGCCACCGTACTGGGCCAGCCGCGCTTCGAAGGCGAGATCGCACAGCGCACCAGCATTCCGGGCGTCGCCACGGGTCTTGCCTGGACGCCGGTCGGCGGCGACATCCTGTTCATCGAAGCCTCGCGGGTGCCGGGCAAGGGCGGGATGATCCTGACCGGCCAGCTCGGCGACGTCATGCGCGAGAGCGTCCAGGCGGCAATGACGCTGGTCAAGAGCAGGGCCTCGCAGCTCGGCATCGATCCGCAAGCGTTCGAGAAGAGCGACATCCATGTTCACGTCCCCGCGGGCGCAACCCCGAAGGACGGGCCGAGCGCGGGCGTGGCGATGTTTACGGCGCTGACGTCGCTGCTCACCAATCGCACGGTGCGCAGCGACACGGCGATGACCGGCGAGATCTCGCTGCGCGGACTGGTGCTGCCGGTCGGCGGCATCAAGGAGAAGGTGGTGGCTGCGGCCGCCGCCGGATTGAAGCGGGTGATGCTGCCGGCGCGCAACAAGCGGGACTACGACGACATCCCGAAAAGCGCGCGGGACAATCTCGAATTCATCTGGCTGGAGCGCGTCGACGAGGCCATCGCCGCAGCGCTCGAGCCTGCGGAAGCCAAGGTCGAAGCGGCGGAGTGAATACGATGAAGAAACTGCTGGAAGACGCGAGAAGATCGCGGAAGGCGCAGCGGCTGCGCCGGCTGCTCGATCGTGCCATCGACGGGGTGCGCGATGCGCTCGCAGGACCGGAGCCGCGGCTTCAACCGATCCCGGTCCGGGTGAAGCGCCGCAAGGGTTGAGCCCTCCGTCTCAGGCCCTCGCGGCTGCCCCAAACAAAAGGCCCCCTCCATACGAGGGGGCCTTTGCGTTATCAGGCCACGGCGTCCTTGGCGGCCTTGACCGGGCGGGCGCGGACGATCTTCCGGGCCGGCTTGGCCTTGAACATCATCTCTTCACCCGTGAACGGGTTGGTGCCCTTGCGCGCCTTGGTCGCGGGCTTCTTGATGACCACGAACTTGGCGAAGCCCGGCACCAGGAACAGGCCGTTCTTCTTGAGCTCCTTGTGGCCGACGTCGGTCAGCGTCTCCATGACGCTCTTGACGTCGCGCTTGGAAAGCTCTGTGGCGGTCGCAATCTTTTCGATCAACTGCGATTTGGACATTTGGGTTGCCATCGTGTCTCCTCTGATTCGTGACGGCTGCATATTAGACCAACCGGCGAAGGCCTATAGCCTTCTGCACAGTTTTGTCGCGATTTTACGGGCTTTTTGCCCCGCTGTAGCAAAAAACCCTGCATTTTAGCCACTTCCAAGGTGGAAGGAGCCTTGAGCAGCGGATTTTGCCTTGTTTCAAAGGCCCGCACGACATCTTGCTAGAACTGATTCGCCGCTTTCGACAAGCGAAGACCGGCCTCTTTGTGAAAGGAGGCGCATGTTTCACCCTGAAAAATAAGGGTCGGATCGCATGTCGCCGGTCTTCCTCCCCGTAAAAACAGGGAGAAACCGACGGGCGATCGGCTAGACGCGTTCGATGATGATGGCCGGCGCCATGCCGCCGGCGGCGCACATGGTGACGAGACCGCGCTTGAGGTCGCGCCTTTCGAGCTCATCGAGCACGGTGCCGATCAGGATCGAGCCGGTCGCGCCGATGGGATGGCCGAGCGCGATTGAACCGCCATTAACGTTGACCTTGGCGCGGTCGAGCTTGAGATCGCGGATGTATTTTTCCGCAACGACCGCGAAGGCCTCGTTGATCTCGAACAGGTCGATGTCGTCGATGGAGAGCCCGGCCTTCGCCAGCACCTTGCGCGTGGCCGGGACGGGCGCGTTCAGCATCAGGGTCGGCGAGTCCCCCATATTCGCCATCGCAACCACGCGGGCGCGGGCTTTAAGGCCATGCGCCCTCGCGTAAGACGGTGACGCCAGCAGGATCGCAGCAGCGCCGTCGACGACGCCGGAGGAATTGCCGGCATGGTGCACGAAGTCGATGTCGAGATCGGGATATTTCTGCAGGATCAGGCCGCGATAGGTCGTTCCCTTGTCGTCCAGCGCATAGTCGGCGATCGCGGGAAACGCCGGCTTCAGCGCGGCGAGCCCCTCCATCGTGGTCTGCGGCCGCGGATATTCTTCGTGGTCAAGTGCGAGGCTGCCATCCTCGCGATGAACCGGTATGAGGCTCTTCTTGAAGTGGCCTCCTGCCATCGCTTGCGCGGCGCGCTTCTGGCTCTCCAGCCCGAGCGCGTCGACGTCATGCCGTGTGATGCCTTCGAGCGTCGCGATGGCATCGGCACAGACGCCCTGATGCGACTGCGGGTGCCGGGCGCGAAGCCGCAAATTGCCGGCGTCCATCATCATCGGACCGCCGCCGCGGCGCCCTTCCATCGACATCATCTCGCAGCCGCCGGCGATAACGAGGTCTTCCGCCCCTGCCATGATCGAGCTTGCGGCCATGTTGACGCTGGTGATGCCAGAACCGCAGAAGCGATCCAGCGTCACGGCGCTGGCGCGTACGTCATAGCCGGCATCGAGCGCCGACATGCGGCCGAGATCCCCACTTTGCGTCGCAACCTGCGCGCTGCAGCCCCAGACGATGTCATCGACATCTGCCGTGTCGATGCCCGTCCGATCGGCGAGCGCGCGCAGCACGGTGGCACCTAATTGCTGCGGATGAATGCCGGAGAGGGCTCCCTTGCCCGCCTTGCCGATGCCGCGCGGGGTGCGGCAGGCATCGATGATCAGCGCGTCGCTCATGGGTGTGTCCTCTTGTTATCAGTGTTGGGGGTGGTTTTGAATCAGGGGCACAGCGGAGTCAATGCGCGGCGTCTACGGCCTCTCGCCGGGATTTTCCGCTGCGCGTAAAATCCACCATCACGCTCCCGCCGCGTTCTTTGCAATCACATTGCGATAGAAGCTCGCGCTCAGCTTTGGCGTCCGCACCTGGGTGTCGAAATTGACGTGATAGAGCCCAAAGCGCTTGCTGAGTCCGAACACCCATTCAAAATTGTCGATCAGACTCCATAGGAAATAGCCCCGTACCGGTACGCCCTCGGCGGTGGCGCGCTGGAGCTGGGCGAGATAATTGCGCAGGTACATAATGCGATCGGTGTCGTAGATCTTGCCGTCTTGCGTCACCTGGTCCTCGCCGGAGGTGCCGTTCTCGCTGATATAGATCGCGTTCGTCTTCCAGATATTGGCGGCCAGCTTCGGCACCCAGTAGATCGTTTCGGGGCCGACGCGCAGCCAGTCCGAATTCATGTGCGGGAACGATTTCGGGATCGGCAGCGGCATGTAGCCCGCGCCCTGGTCGGCCGCGACGATGTAGTGCTGCGGCGCGTAGATGTTGAGGCCGAGGAAGTCGACCGGCGAGGAGATGATCTTCAATTCCGCGTCGGTGTATCTCGGCGCGGCCGCGCCGGCATATTTGAGGAACGCCTCGGTGTAGCCGCCGGTCATGATGACGTTGAGATAACCGGCATTCAGCTCACGCAGCGCAATCTCGGTGGCACGCACGTTCTCCGGCGTATCGATCGCCGGAATGCAGGCATCAACGTTCTCGGCCGGGCCGACACGCGTGCCGGAGCGGCCATGGGCGCGCACCGCTTGCACCGCGAGCCCATGCGCGAGCGCGGTGTTGTGCCGGATCTGGTTCACGTCGGCCTGCGGCAAGGTGAGGCCCGGCGCATCGATGCCGATGCCATAGCCGAAATAGACGAAGCGACCGCTCTCATTCAGCGTGAACACGTTCTTGACGCGATCGGTCAGGTGCTCGGCGATATAGGCCGCGTAATCGCCGAAGATCTTGCAGGTCTCGGTCGAGCGCCAGCCGCCGAAACGGTCCTGCAGCGATTGCGGCATGTCCCAATGATAGAGCGTCAGCCACGGCTCAATCCCGTTCTTCAGGAGTTCGTCGACCACGCGATTGTAGAAATCAAGCCCTCTCGGATTGGGCTTGCCGTCACCGTCCGGGAACACCCGCGGCCACGCCACCGAGAAGCGATAGGCCTTGCAGCCGAGTTCCTTGATAAGCGCGATGTCGGCCTTGTAGCGGTGATAATGCTCAGCGGCGCGATCCCCGGTCGTGCCGTCCTCGATCTTGCCGGGGATACGGACGAACTTGTCCCAGATCGAAGCCCCTCTCCCGTCTTCGTTGACCGCGCCCTCAACCTGATAGGACGAGGTCGCCGTACCCCAGACGAAGCCCGCCGGGAAGGTCTGCGCGTTGCGCGACTCGGTCGCTGGCCTGGCGTCGGCGGCCTCAAGCGGGCCCGTCATTGCAGCTGCCGATACTCCCGCGATTTTCGCGAACTGGCGACGCGAGACCTGGTCCGACATTGATGCTGCCCCGAGATGATTGACGCGGCGGCACAATGACGGGACGCAGGCGATTTGAGAAGCGCCGACACCAAAATTTGAGGATACAGAATCGCTCTGCTTCCGGGCGACATGTCGCAGCAGGCGATGCAGCAAGCCGCGACGGCGCCTGCGCTCAGCGCGATCGTTTCGGCAGCTTTGGCAGCCTGCCGGGACTAAAGGCCGGGATCGGCCCGGTTCGTTCAGGCCGAGCCGCCGAAGGTTCCGTCAGAATGAGCGTTCCCTGAAGGACCACTCCCCGTGCCTGCCCTGCTGTCGCCGTGTAGGTTGCGATCTTGTCGGGACAGGTCCCCTCGATGTCCAGCGTGAGATCATCATAGGTACCGAAGACCGTGTCGCGTCCCTCCGTATGACGCTTCGTCGACACGGTTGCCGTGAACCGATCGCCATCGATCTTGCAGGAGCCGTGATACGTCATCAGGCTGTCGCGGCCCCAGATCTGGCCGTCCGCGACATGGACGATCCCGGTGCCCTGGTCGAGCGGGGTCTTGTACCACGCCGTGTAGGTGCCGTCCTTCAGCATGGGAGCAACCTCCCCTGGTATTCCCTTCCGATCATCCGCACGAGGAGCACTAACAAAGCCTTAATCCGGCACACCGTGCCAATCCGGAGAATCTCGTCGCAAGCCGGCTGCGAGTGCTCGATAATGCCGTGGAGCAGGTCCACCGCAAGTGGAAAGCGACTTCCCGCAGGTGCAACTAGCGCGCGATGTGAAATTGCCGTTCTTGGCCTGTCCTCGCCCTAGGTGTTCAGTCCCGAGGTCAAGTGGATTGAATCGATCCGGAAGCAGTCTGGCTCGTTTGCCCAAGCTGTACAGATTACTTCATCGCGGACTCAGGGTGCCAGGTTCGGTGCAGCGGGCAGCACGTCGCCTAGCGTGACCGCAAGGAGCGACCGATGTCGGAGGTGACCTACTACGTGGCGCTGCCGTTCGTCCTCACCGACGACGGGAAGCGGTGGAATGCTTCAATCCGGACGCCGCGGTGATGAAGGCCGAAGCCTTGCCCTGCAAGCTGAGTCACGTCGGTGCCATCGCGTTCTCGCGCAGCGGAGACACATCGAGCGGCGACTTCTCCGACGCCAAAGCTGATCCGCAAATTCGGCGACGTGCCCGACGATCTGAGCGTGTTGTGAAGCTCGACTGGATCCGCAACGAGATCACCCGCATGCGGGGACAGATCCGCGGCCAGGAGCGGGAGGTCAGAATGCTGCAGCGGACCGGAGTGGCGACCACATCGGCCGAACTCCTGCTCACACGCATGCGGGCGAAGGTGGATGATCTCCGTCGCCAGCGGGAGGAACTACGGAAACGGAAGGGTGCTGCAGCCACGCGAAGTTGAGCTGGCTCAAAGCGAACCTGCCCATGAGGCGTAGAGTTGACAACGTACCGAGCGGCATGAGCGCGCGCTCCGGTGCATTACGGTTGCGGAGATCCGGACTCCTAGGCACTCCGGGCTCCGCTCCCTCGTTACGACCGCAGATACGGCGTCGGCTCCGAGAGCGACCCGCGGGCAAGTTCGACGGAACGAATCCCGAGACTGCGGGTTGGAGGTTGAAAGCATTTGACGGTTTGAGAGCTCGATCGGCCCTGACAGCAATTCGGCTGTCGGGGCCGATTTTCGTTTGCGTGCTGCAGCGACGACATCGATCTTCGTTAGTGCACAGCGAAGCCACGCGGCGACTTCCGGAACCCTGCGCCAGCCGTACAACCGCATGAATTTTGCTCGTTAGGCCACCGCGTGACCTTCCCATCGACTGGCGCTGGTTTCGCGTGATGCAGGCTCCATGCTGATGCACGCGGGCAATGGAGGTGTCTATCATCTGAACAGCGGCGTCATGGGCAGCGGCAAGCGCGTCGATGATGCGGCCCCAGACGCCAGCCCGCTGCCAGCGGACGAAACGGTTACAGCAGGTCGTGTAAGGGCCAAAATGATCAGGCAAATCGCGCCAAGGTGCTCGGATCGCAGGACCCAGAAGATGCCATGGAGGACACTACGGTCGTTCACCCGAGGAACGCCACGCGGCTTGTTCGGCAGCATGGGTTGGATGGCAATCCATTCATGATCGGCGAGTTCGTAGCGCATGATTCGAACCCCCAGTTTGGAAGCTTGAATCACAGCGACCTGGTCCGCCGCAACGCTTCGAGGCAGGCGGCGGTTGGACGCTTACGGGCAACCCGCCGACAATCCTGTTGAAACCGTCGAAAATGACCCCCGGTTGCCTCAGCCCGGCGCCATTCCCTTCGCCTTGATGATGGCTCTTGCTTCCGGCGACTTGAGGTACCCGAGCAGCGCTTTTGCGGCATCTCCTTGCTTTGTGTCCGCGGCAACCGCGCCCGTAAAGACGACTTCTTGCTGCAGGTCCGCAGGGAATGGGCCGACGACGTCTAGGCCAGGGGCGGTGAGCACATTCAGCAAGAACACGCCTAGCTCCGCTTCGCCCTTTGCAACCGCCGCAACGATCTCGGCTGGTGCCGCTTTTGCCTGAAGCTTGCCCTTGATTGCGTCGGCGACACCAAGTCGTTCGAATGCTTTCATCACTTGCGCACCTGCAGCACTTGCTGGCAGTGTCGCAATCGACTGTGCTTTGAGCAGCGCAGCCTTAAATGCGTCAGGTGTGCCGATGTCGGGCTTTGGAGCGCCAGCTCGCACCGCAACACCTAGGCCAACGCGCGCTACATCGGATGTCGTGCCGGCGGTGAACTTTGCACGTGCTGCTGCGTCCTGCATCACCTCGACCGGCACGACGCCGACGTCAAACGACTTTCCCGACGTCGCCTCCTTGATCAAATTTGGCGTGGTGCCGAAGAAGATGTCGAGCTGGTGTCCGGAGACTTGCTCGAACTTCGGTTTCACCTCAGCCCACACCGCGGTCATCGCGCCGCCCGCCAGAACCCGCAGCTCGGCTGCGTGTCCGTTCTCGACCAGAAATGTAACAAACACCGAGGCGAGGAATGCCGGGCGCGCAAAACTCAGCGCTTTCATGATGTGCTCCACACTGGATTCACACAGCTTAGCAGTTCGACTGCTCAGCGCCATGTTTACCTGCCTGCAAGCGGCGAATCGCCCGGGGGTCCGAAAATGGCCTATCGCGACATATTGCGCCGCCACACGAACTCAGCCGCTGTTGGCGCGAAGCCGACATTGCCTTCGTTGCATCACGCCGCTGGGTTTATGGGTACCCGGCCTGGTTGATGCCGCTGCCTCCCAATCAGG
Source organism: Bradyrhizobium sp. UFLA06-24 (assembly GCF_054967145.1). NCBI lineage: Bacteria > Pseudomonadati > Pseudomonadota > Alphaproteobacteria > Hyphomicrobiales > Nitrobacteraceae > Bradyrhizobium > Bradyrhizobium sp. UFLA06-24. The sequence continues at coordinate 27,215 of NZ_JADFUE010000046.1, read as the reverse complement.
GCTAAAGTGTTAGGTAGCAATCGGGAATCGTATTCCCGGCCTCGAATGTCGCCTTTGTTGTTCAAGTGCCCCGCGTATCCCGCGACAGGAGCACAGCGGCCTAGGCGTCAACCAGGATTTGCACCTGCGGCGGCGACTTTCCGGGGCACGCTTGGGCCGGTGAGAGGTGGTGGCCCGGAATTCGGTAGCAAATGCTTACGATAGAGCGAAACCTTCGTAGCCGCGAGTAACGACGTTCTGGCAGATCTGGCGATAACGGACCAATCCGCCAGCATACGGCATGAACACCTGCGGCTTGCCCGGAATATTGGCCCCGAGATACCAGGAATGCTTTGCCTGCGGCAGCAGTGTTCGGGCAGCAGCCTCGTTGACTTCGCTTACCCATGTATCCACGGCGTCTGCCCGTGCCTCGATGCGCTCCAGTCCGTTAGTCCGCATGTGAGCGATGCAATCGGTGATCCAGTCGACATGTTGCTCGATGGCGACGGGCATATTGCACAAAACTGATGGACTGCCCGGCCCCGTGATCGTGAACATGTTTGGAAAACCAGCGACCTGCAAACCCAGGTAGTTGCGTGGTCCGGCCGCCCACACATCCTTCAGTGCGATCCCGTCGCGCCCGCGGATATCCATCTTGAGTAGCGGTCCCGTCATCGCATCGAACCCTGTCGCGAAAACTATGATATCCAGGGGGTACTCGGCCTCGTCCGTGCGAATTCCAGTCTCAGAGATCTGCCGGATTGGCGCAGCTTTGACGTCCACGAGCGTGACATTCGGCCGATTGTAGGTCTCAAAATAGTCGGTATCGATCGGCGGTCGCTTGGCCGCATACGGATGATCGATGTCAGCGAGGACTGCTGCGGTGTTGGGATCCTTCACAACCGAGCGGATTTTCCTCTTTATGAACTCGGTGGCCGTGTCGTTTGCTTCCTTAGAAATGAGCATGTCCTCAAAGGATGCGCGGAACTGCAGCCCCCCGCGCTCCCAGGCCTCCTCATAGATCCTCTCGCGCTCCTCTGGCGGCGTGTCGACCGCTTTGCGTTCCGCGACCTTGAACCCCATGCCGTTGTAAGTTTGATGTGTGGTCGCGCGTATTTCGCGAGCATTATCTTTAACGTACTGCTTGAAGTCCGCCGTCAGCGGCGCATTGCGCGCTGGGACTGAATAGTTCGCGGTACGCTGAAACACCGTCAGATGCTTCGCTTGATCGGCAATCACCGGAATCGCCTGGATGGCGGTCGATCCGGTGCCGATTATTCCCACCCGCTTACCCGCAAACTCGACGCCTTGGTGCGGCCACTGCCCGGTGTGGTACCACTCACCCTTGAACGTCTTCAGCCCGGGTATGTCGGGCACGTTGGCAGCGGACAGGCAGCCGACTGCAGTAATGAGAAACTTCGCGATAAAGGTCTCGCCCGTTTCTGCACGGATGTGCCAGCGATTGGTGGCTTGCTGATAATGCGCCGCCGCGACCCGAGTACCGAATTGAATGTCGCGTTTCAGGTCAAGCTTGTCGGCAACGAAATTCAGATAGCGCAGAATTTCTGCTTGGCCAGGATAGCGCTCGGACCACTCCCATTGTTGCATCAAGTCAGGGGAAAACGTGTACCAATAAACATGGCTTTCAGAGTCGCACCGAGCTCCAGGGTAGCGATTCCAGAACCACGTGCCCCCAACCCCATGAGCCGCTTCTACAGCTTTGACTTTCAAGCCAAGATTATCCCGAAGCCGAAGCAGCTGGTAGAGACCAGAAAAACCCGCGCCAACAACCAGCGCGTCCAGCTCAATTGGTTTGTTCGACATTGCTGCACTCGCTCACTACGCCGCCCTATATAAGGCTAGGTATTCCGGCAGCGCCACAAGGTGATGGTGCGCTGCGCCATGGTGATTTCGATTAACATAACCGTCCCGGTACGTGCGCTCAAGCTCGCCTCTCTGCTCAATGCAGCTCGCTGCCGGGCGTCACCCTCCAAACTCTCGAATGCACTCCTTCAAAGACCGAGCCGGCCAGATGTGAACATTGCTGCTGCAACTCCTCTTATGAACGGCGGGCGGGAACCAAATTCTCGGACCTGCCGCCGCGAGAAGTCAATTTCGGTGGCGACAAGGCGCAAAGTCGCTCGCCATGAAAGCCGGCGCAATGCGCGGCCGTGCCGCTTGCTGCTCCCCGACCGGCGCGGGCTCGGGTGGTATCGAATGGATCGCAGAGAAGTTTTTTTTAGCTGATCCGATCGGTTCGGTTGTTATGCATCGAGCACGCGCGTGAAGAACCAATAGCTGCCGAGCACTGTAATCACAGCCGACAGCGCATAAACCAAAGCTGCGCGCCGTGCCGGCTTGGCTCTGTCAATCGCCGCGAGTTGCTCAAGGGCGATCAGCACCGGAATCACGATTGCAACGATCGCGACTTGGCCGATCTCGACGCCAATGTTGAACGCGGCAAGTGCCGGCACGATCGCATGTGGCGGGACGCCGATCTCCTTCAGAACGCTGGCAAAACCGAAACCGTGAATCAGCCCAAACATGAAGGTCACTCGCCAGCGCCGGTCGAGGTCCCGCGAGAAGAAATTCTCGATCGCAACGAATACGATCGACGCCGCAATCGCCGGCTCGACGATCCGGCTTGGGATGACGACGATGCCGAGCGCGGCCAGCGAGAGCGTAATCGAATGCGCAATCGTGAACGCCGTCACGATCTTGATGACCGGCATGATCCGTGTGGCCCACAGCACGACGGCGACTAGAAAGGCGATATGGTCATAGCCGAGAAAGATGTGCTCGATGCCGGCGATCAGATAGCTGTGCATCGTCGAGGCGAGCGAGGGTGGCGGCGCCGACAGCGTCACGGTCGCTTTGTCGGCATCGAGCAGCGCCTGCGCCTCTTGCCCGCCTTGCACGATGAGGACGACCTGCCGCGCGGTCGGGTCGTTCTCGGTCAGAACCGTGGAGCGATAGAGGATGTCGCCGGGAACAGTGGCGCAGGAATACGTATTGCGGAAGATGACACCGTCACCGTCGGCGAAGATCCCCCCCTCGCTCGCGGCGCACGCAACACCGCTATTGTTTGATATGCCGAGATTCGCATTCAGATAAGCAAGGATTGCTGGTGTGGCAGCGGCGACGGCGGCGGGATCGACCGCGTCCTCCTTTGCATCATAGAGCCTGGTGCCGATCAGACGGTCGACGTCGCTGCCCTTGAGCCCCATCTCGACGGTGACCGTGCGATCGCCGGAGAGAGCAAGGCGCGTCGTCAAGAAGTTGATCTGGTGCGCCGCTGCCGGCGGCGCCAAACTCTGCGGGAAGGCGGCAAGCAGGATCGCGCAGAGTAGCGGATACCTCACGAGCCCGCTCCGACCGCACGCAACAGCTCGGTGAGCCGGCGCATCTCGAACTCGGCGACGGTGACTACGGCACCGTCAGGCGCGAGCCGCGCGTAGCGGTCGAGGGGATCGGCTGACACGCCGAATTCGAGCCGCGCCAGCGGCGCAGACGAGTCCCGCGCGAACGCCAGCAAGATCAGGTGCGGCAGGTTGAGGCCGTAGCGCGCGAGCTGCGACGGATCGGCCGGACCGATGCGCGTCTCGACGGCACTCGCATCGAATGCGCGCAGCGCCGTATCAATGATGCCCGCCTGCTCGGGATCGGCGACGTGGGTGATATCGCCGCCAGCGTGGCTATGCTGGCCCTTATGGCGGAACCACTTGCCGTCGATGTCGCGCTCGAACCGGGTGAGCTTGCCCGCAAAGACGATCTCGATCGCCCAGACCTGCTCCATCGACACGGGCAGTAGCAAGTCCTTGCCGCGTCTAGACGCGCTAGCACCGGCCTGATCCCGGAAGCGGCGTGCGATGTCGAAGGCCACACGCCACTCCTCGGCGACATGACGCGGCATCAAAGCGACCGCGGGCCGGCCGGCGAGCCGGACATAGTGCGAGGTGCTCGCCGGATTGAGCACGCCGAAATTGATGGTCGCAGCAGTGCCGTTGGCTTCGATTGCAGCGACGATGACTGGCGGATCGAGCCCAAACTCGGCGAAGCTTGCGACGGTGAGCTCGCTCGCTGGAATCTCGCGCACGACATCACTGACATTGATCAGCCGCAGCGCCGTATCAAGATGCTTGCCGAGTTCGGGCGGCACCGCGCCATCGACAGCTTCGATACTCCAACCGCTCGCCCCGTGGATGAGCACGATACTGTTGCCCCCAGAGCGGATCGCGACGCGACGCACGTCGGCCGGCGCAATCGCCACCAGGCCCTTTGGCGCGAACGCGACCTTGCTACGCAACTCCGGCCACTGCCCGCTGATCACAAGTGCGGCGAGCAGCGCCAGCAGCAACGCGGCCAATAGCGGCATTCGCCATCGTCCGGTCGTGCTTGCAGCCGCCGCCCTCACCGCCGCCTCCACCACATCAGCATTCCGAACAGCGCGGTGCTCAGCGGCAACAGGACCTCCAGCACAATGAAACTGTCGCGCATCTGGCGGCTCGTCATCACGATCTCCGGCAGCTTTAGCAGCTGTGGTGGCACGCTCGGGCTTGCATCATCCTCGGCGAGCCAGCGCAGCATTGACAGCGAGAGCTCGCCGTTAGAGACGTAAGGAAAGTATTCGTTGCTAGCAAACTTGCTGGTGCCGGCGACCACAAGGCGGAAATGTTTATCGTCGGCTGCGCCGGGCCAGGTACCCTCGAGAGCCACGGCGAGCGTTTGCGCGGCGCGGTTAGCACTCGGCGCTTCGCCGCCTGCCACGGCGACCGTTGCCTGGGGGGATTTCAGATAGCTGTCCTGGCTGCTCGCCGCCAGCACGACGACAGCGACGCCTGACGGAGGCTGCCCCACCGAGATTGGCCGCGCGTGCGGGAATATAGTCAACGCGAGGCGCTTCGTGATCGGATGGGAAGGATAATAAGGAACCGCTACTTTGTCCGAATCGGTACGGAAATGATTTAGGGGATCGACAATGATCGCCGCCGCACTAGACAGCCCCACGGGCTTGAGCACAAGCCGCTCGAAATCGCCGGATATCTCCGACAGCGGATCGAGCAGCAAGAGGAGCCGCCCGCCCCCTTTGAGGTATTTACCGAACAGCTGCACCTCGTCTGCGACGAGCGCACTGCGCGGTCCAATCTCCGCAATCACGGAGCAGTCCGGCGGTATCGCCGCGCTAGTCGCGGTAACGAGCTCGCGCATCTCGAAGCCGATCTGATTGAGCGCAAGCTCCAGCCTGTCGAGCTGCTCGGGTGCGGCCTCCAGCACGTCGCCGGCGCCGGGCGTCTCATGGCCCTTCAGCGTCTCGACATGGCTGTAATGGAAGTGTGACGGCATCGGACGGAAGGTCTCGCCGTGACCGGTAACGAAGCAGACGGTCTCGGTATGCTTGCGCAGGACGCGCAGCGCGGCGAATCCGAGCCGCGCGGGATCGATCACGTTCTCGACCAGCACCTTGCGATCCTCAGCCTGCAGCACCGCCGTGTTGTAGACGCGCACGCCGAGGTCGCGCGCCGTGCCGGGCTCCTTGTCAAGGTCGACGGCGCGAAAGGCGAACAGCGGATGGTTGCGCGCGGCAATCTGCACGAGGTCGCGAAGGCCCACCGCGTGGGGATCACCAGCGTTGTAGAAATAGGTGAGCGCGAGCGGCTCGCGCAATTGCGCGATGACGTCGGTGAGCTGGCGCGGCGGCGTGTTCGCCCCCTCTCGGCTGACGTCGAGATGTACGTCGTGGCGATAGAGCGCGACGTTGGCGCCGACCACGATGGCGACGGCGCCACAGACTATGGCCGCATTCATAGCCCACTCCGAGGTGCGCGATCCACCGCCGCGCAGCGGAAGACGGACCGCGAGCACGAACAGCGCGAGCAGCACGAGGAGACAGGCTGCGAACAGTAGGCCGTTCGACACCGTCTCGCCAAGTCCGGCAAAGCCGAGCAGGCCGGTCGCGACGGCACCGGCCACAAGCGCGGCTAGGCCGAAGTCGGTTCGGGCAAAGCGCGCCATCATCGTCGCGCCAGCGCCCGCACGGAGAGCACCAGCGTCAACAGCGTGACGCTGACGAAAAAACCGACGTCTGACAGATAGATCGACCCGACGGCGAACGGACGAAAGTGCACGGAAAGCGAGAGGTTCACCACCATCGTGTCGGCGGGACTCGGAAGCAGCCAGCCGAAATTATCGATGATCCAGAGCAGCAGGAACACGCTGAGCGTGATCAGCGCCGCGATGACCTGGTTCGACGTCAGCGCCGAGGCCAGGAGCCCGGTGCTGACCAGCGCGGAGCCGAACAACAGCAGGCCGAGATAGCCAGAGTAGATCGGGCCGAAGTCGGGATCGCCGAACCAGGCGAGCGCAGCGGCGTAGGCCGTCGAGAGCAGCAGCATGACCACAACTAGGCTCATCGCAGCGACGTATTTTGCCAAGACGATCGCGACCTCCGACACCGGGGCGGTCAGGAGAACCTCCAGCGTCTTCAGTTTCCGCTCCTCCGCGAACAGGCGCATGGTGATCAGCGGAGCGGTGAGCCCGAACAGCACGAACATCTGGAAGAAGATGTGCACCATGCTGGGCTGATGGCTAAGGAACAGCGTGAGCGTGAAGCTGTAGCCCATGATCAGGAGGAACACAGTCATCAGGACGTAGGCGATCGGCGCGGAAAGCAGCGCCGCCTCTTCTTTTTGGAGCAGCACCGCAAAACTTCTCATGCGGCCTCACCGAGGCGCTTGGTGAGATCGAGAAACACCCGCTCGAGATCGGGACGCACCTCCGTAAGCTCCGACACGGCGACATCGGCCGCCACGAGCGCCGCGATGAGATCGGCCGGAAGCGACGCGCGCCGTTCGGCACGAACGAGATAATGGCCCGTGCCGGCATCCGCATCGGGCGCTACCTCGCGCACGCCGGAGACGCCTTGGGCCGCAAGAACGATCAGAGCATAAGGGGACGATGATGACAGCCGCAGCGCCAGATGCTGCGTCATCTCCTTCAGCGCGTCTGATGTCAGCAGCCGGCCATCGAGCAGGATCATCACGCGCGAGGCGATCTTCTCTATCTCGGGCAGGATGTGCGAGGCCATCAACACGGTGTGGCGGCCGGCCAGCGACCGGATGAGATCGCGCACGGCGATCACCTGATGCGGGTCGAGCCCGCTGGTCGGCTCATCGAGCACGAGCACCTTTGGGCTCGCCAGAAGCGCCTGCGCGATCGAGACGCGCTGGCGGAAGCCGCGCGACAGTTTTCCAGCCGGCAGCGTCATCACCGCCGTCAACTCAAGCCGCTCGGCGGCTTCATCCACCGCCGCGCGCGCTCCAGCGCCGTGCAGCCCCTTGAGGCCCGCCATGAAATGCAGGAATTCGCCAACCCGCATGTGGTCGTAGAGCGGCGCATCCTCAGGCACGTAGCTGATGGCACGTCGGACGCCGAGGGAATCCGACACCACGTCGCAGCCTGCCACCTCGATCCGCCCTGAAGTCGGCACGAGGTAGCCCGTGAGCATGCGGAAAATCGTACTCTTGCCGGATCCGTTGGGCCCGAGCAGGCCGACGATTTCACCCGGCTCGATCGCAAAGGACACGTCAGCAACGGCGCGCCGCGACCCGTACCATTTCGTCACATGCTGCGCCAGAACGACCGGAGGCATGGCAATCCGAACACTTCTCTGGCGGCGGTCCGCCGACTGCACCGAACAGAATCCCGGGCATCAGGCCCGGGATGATGATGCGCGAAGACGACTGAGGTCGCTAGCTAATCACTCGTAGAATTCGGGCGAGTGCTTGTGTGCCTTGAACGTATCAGGGTCATGGGCATAGATGATGTCGGCGCCCTCGGTGTCGCGGACCCGTTTCACCCAAGCGTAGGCGTCTAGCATGCCGACCGGATCGTAGACACTGCCGATGCTCGGCAGGATGTTCTTATCGAGGTTCTCCTGCAGATAGACAGCGTCGGAGGTCAGCACCACTGTGCCGGTCTTCGGCAGCCGCACGACAAGGATCTGGCTTCCCGGCGTGTGCGAGACGCTGCGGTGGATGAAGACACTGTTGTCACCGAACAGGTCGAGGTCCCCGTCGAGTTCGATGGTCTTGTACTTGGCGGGCATGCCCCCGCCGATGCTGTTCCGCAGCATGGAGAAATCTTCCGAGATGAAAAACGTCGCGTAGCCGGGCGCCGGCCAGAACGCGTTCCTGATCTCGTCGCGCTGGAACACGAATGTCGAATCCAGGAACTTGCCGATGTTGCCGGCGTGGTCGACGTGGAAGTGGCCGAGTACGACATATTTGATGTCGGAGGGCTTGACGTTAATCTTGGAAAGCTGGGCGTCGATGGCGATGTCGGGATCGCGGCCTGGGTCGAGCGCTTTCACGAACGGTCCCCAATAATCCGGATCCTTGATGATACGATCATTGTTGCCGCAGTCGAACAGCACATCACCTTTGGGATGGCGGATCAGGAAAAAACCGACGGGAATCTGGACCTTGCCGCTGGAGCCGTTTTGAATGATGGACTTGTCAAGATTAAGCGCCCCCGAGGAGAACACGTAGAGCTTCATCTCTTTCGGCGGCTCCGCCGCCGTCGCCCCGGCGGCTGTCCAAACCAATCCTCCAAATACCAAGCCAAGGACTCGAGCACAGCGCATCAGCATGTCGTCCTCCCGGTTTTGACGTATTTTGTTTCGTCTCTTGTCTTTGTCTTTTCCGTTCCGTCTTTCCATGTCTGTCGGACGTCAGCTTCATAGCACAAAAACTGTCGGTTGTGCAGCTCCTGGCCCACCCCCACAACGAAATTGAGAGCGGTTTTGCGGCGCGGCATGAGCCGCCGCAGTCTGGTCGATTCCCCGACGGGGCTTATTTCACGCGGCGAGATATTGCCGCACCTTCGTCGTCCGCCTTCCTCGCCCTGATACTTCGGCGTAAGCGATCCAGCCGCTGTCGATCATGGCCATCGCTCCACGTAACCGTCGCAATGTCGCGGCGCGACCCGCCACTCGCAAATGTCGGTTGATCACACAGCTGTGGCCGATCTACAGTGGGCCTCCTGAACAGAAAGAGCCGGTTGTTTTCAAGACCGGCCAAAAGAACAGGTTCATGGGAGGTGCGGTTCGATGAGCGCAGTCATCACGCGTCGCATTGTACTGGCGGGTGGTACCGCCAGCCTGCTGGCCGCTCCCTGGGTGGCCAGGGCCCAGAGCAACACCTTACGGATTGGAATGCAAAGCATCCTGTCCGGGCCGATCGCACTGCTCGGCACCTCGTCGCGTAATGCGCTGATGATGGAACAGGATCGCATCAACGCGGCCGGGGGCTTCCTCGGCCGACAGATCGAAATCGTGTACCGCGACTCAAAGGGCCAGCCGCAGGAGGCCGCCCGCATCGCGCGAGAGCTGGTGAACAGCTCGGGTTGTGAGCTCTTGATCGATGCCGAGGCATCGTCCGCCTCCTTTGCGGTCCAGGAAGTGGTGCGCAGTCTCGGCGTTCCCTGCATCCACACCAACAGCGAAACGTCCTCGCTGACTGCGGATCCCAAGATTCGTGCGCCCACCGCGTTCCGAGTCGCGCGGCAAGGCGTGCACGACGCTGTCGCCGGCAGCATTTATCTCTCCGGATACGCCAACGCCAAGAAGCTCAACAAATGGGCGACCTGTTCGCCTGACTACGCCTACGGCCGCGACACCACCGCCCAATACCTGCAATTCTTCAAGCAGTTCAAGCCGGACCTCGAGGTGATCACCGAGGCCTGGCCCAAGCTCGGGCAGCCAGACTTCACGGAAGTCATCACTAAGCTGATCCAGGCCAAGCCGCAGGCGCTGTTCACGTTGCTTTATGCCGGCGACCTCTCGGCCTTCGTGAACCAGGGCAACATCTATGCGCTGTTCTCGCAGATGGCCGTGGCGACCCCCAACGTCGATTATCCGGTGCTGGCTGCGATCAAGAACCTGCCGGCCGGCATCCAGTCGGCTACCCGCTATCTCGAAACCTTCCCGGATACGCCCGCCAACAAGGAATGGGGCCAGGCCTACTTCAAGAAGTGGAACGAGCGGCCGACCAACTGGTCGTGGCAGAACACGGTGGCAATGCAGTTCTATGAGCAGGCCATCAAGAAGGCCAATGCCCTGGACGGCAAGGCGCTGGCCGACGCGCTCACCGGCATGAAGATCAACACGCCGTTCGGCGTCGACGGCACGATCACCATGCGCGACGACCACACCACGATCGGCTATGCCATCGGCTGGGGCCAGACCATACCGAACGAGCCGTTCATTGTCGACGTGAAGGCCGCCGACTGGGGTAAGATCATCGAGCTCGAGACGGAGTGGAAGAAGCAGCAGAAGTACATCTGAGCTCAGATGGACCTCAACGCACTCGGCGCCTGCTTCGCAACATCGGCCTGTGTGGTGACCCAAACCACCAGCGGGCTGATCGTGGGCATGCTCCTGTTCCTGGTCGCCGCAGGCGTGACGCTGATCTTCGGCGTGCTGAAAGTCGTGAATTTCGCCCACGGCACCTTCTACATGCTAGGCGGTTACGTCGCCTATACGGCGCTCGGCGTAACCGGCAGCTATGCTGTTGCGGTGCTGGCGGGCGCACTGTCAATGGCGGCGTTTGGCGTTGCGTTCGAGCGTGCGCTGATTAGTCGCGTCTATGGCTCCAATGTCCTCATGCAGCTTCTGATCTGCTACGCCGTGGTGTTGATCTTCGACGATCTCGTCAAGATCATCTGGGGACCGGAATTCCACGCCATGGGTATGCCGCCGGCCTTCCAGGTGCCGCCGCTGTTCATCGCGGGTGGAGTGGTGCCCCCATTTTACGCCGTGCTGATCGGAATCGCTGCGCTGATCGCGGTCATTCTCGGCCTCGGCCTGTCGATGACGCGGCTCGGCAAGACGGTGCGCGCCGCCGCGATCAACCCGCAGATGGTGTCTGCGCTCGGCGTCAACACCACACTGCTGTTTACGATCGTCTTCGCCATCGGCGGGGGGCTCGCCGGACTCGCGGGCGCGCTCGCGGCGCCGGTGCGTTCGCTGTCGCCGGGCATGGGCTTTTCGGTCTTGATCGAGAGCTTCATTGTCACCGTAATCGGCGGTATGGGCTCGATCCCGGGCGCTCTGGTTTCAGCGCTGTTGATAGGGCTGGTCCGCGGCTTCGGCACGATCGGCTTCCCCCAGTTCACCGACGGCCTGATTTACATCGTGATGATTGCCATCCTGCTGCTCCGGCCGCAGGGCCTATTCGGTCGCCGTCTATGAAAGAGAATCGCCGCCCGGCCATGCGCGAGGCGGCGATTGCCGCACTAGCCTTGATTGTCGTGCTCGCAATCCCGTTCGTCCATCGCAGCCCTGCGTTCGAGGATTTCGTCATCCGATTGAGTGCAATGGCGCTGTTTGCGACCTCGCTCAACCTGCTGGTCGGCAACACCGGCATGGTCTCATTCGGCCATGGCCTGTTCTATGGGCTGGGCGCCTACGCTTTCGCCTTGATGATGCAGATGACGGAGCTCTCGCTGCCCGTCGCGGCCGTGCTCGCGGTGCTGTTCACGGCCGTAGCCGCGCTCTGCGTCGGCGCGATCTGCGTCCGCCTCAACACGGACTATTTCGCCTTCATCACCCTGGCGTTTCAGATGCTGATCTACAGTGTCATCATCTCCTGGCAGAGCCTCACCGGCGGCGACCAGGGCCTGCGCGGCGGCCTGCCGCGACGCGAGATCTTCGGCTTCGAGCTCGCCTCGCAGCTTCATCTTTACCAGTTCTGCGCGGTCGTCGCGGTAATTGGCTTGCTGGCGCTGCGCCACATTTCCGCAAGCCCCTTTGGCCAAACGCTGCGCATGATCCGAGACAACGAGAGCCGCACGAGCTTTCTTGGCGTGGTGCTGTGGCGCGCCCGGCTGTGGGCATTCACCATCGCCGGCAGCTTCGCAGGGCTCGGCGGCGTATTGGCCGCACTGTTCGTCTCGGGCGCCTATCCGGAACTCGCCGATTGGCCGAATTCTGGTCAAGCGATCTTTGCCGTCATGCTGGGCGGCATCAACAGCTTCCTCGGACCTTTGCTCGGTGCGGCGATCCTGCTTGCGCTGAATGACCTGCTGGCCCGCACCACCGAGTATCAGGGCCTGGTGCTGGGAATCGTGGTCCTCATCTTCGCCGTTGGTTTGCGCCGCGGCGTGCTGGATTTTCTCCGACGTGCATGGCCGAGCAGCTTACGATGAAACTTGAGGTCAGACATCTCACTAAGACGTTCGGTGGCGTGCGAGCGATTGACGATGTGTCGCTGGCCTTTCCTTCAGGCTCGCTTTCGGCGGTGATCGGACCGAACGGCGCCGGCAAGAGCACCTTTTTCAACCTGATCAGCGGCGCATTCGCCCCCGATAGCGGGGAGGTGCTGCTCGATGGCGAGGACGTCGTCCGTCGCTCAAAGGCTGAGCGCATGCAACTTGGCATCGGGCGGGCGTTTCAGGTGGCGAGCTGCTTTCCGAGCATGACAGTGGCGGAAAACTTAATGGCCGCCGTTACCGCCCATCTCGGTCAGTGGGGCAATCTCGCCCGCCGCTTTCCGCTGCCCGGCGCGCGAGAGCGCGCTCGAGAGGTGATGGAGTTGGTAGGTCTGAGCCACATAGCCAATGTCGAGGCCGCCATCCTTTCCCACGGCGACCAGAAGCTACTCGATATCGCCATTGCGCTTGCGCTCGAACCGAAGGTGCTCCTGCTCGATGAGCCGACGGCCGGCATGGGCCCCGACGAGCGCTGGGGCATGATCGAGCGGGTCCGAGGCTTATGGGACCAGCAGAAGCTGACGCTGGTGTTCATCGAGCACGATATGGACATCGTCTTCCGGGTCGCGAGCACCATTCGCGTGCTGTGCTACGGCCGCGTTCTAGCGGAGGGCACGCCGGACGAGATCCGCAACAACCAGGCGGTGATCGACGCGTATCTCGGCAAGGAGGAACATGACCCATGACGGAGCTCCTGCGCGCCGAAGGATTGAGCGCCTTTTACGGTCCCAGCCGGATACTGTTCGATGTCAACCTCGTGCTCCAAGAGAAGCGCACGCTGGCGCTACTCGGCCGCAATGGCGCGGGCAAGAGCACGACCATGAAGACGCTTGCCGGGATCGTGCCGGCCAGGAGCGGCCGCATCATCTTCGCCGGCCGAGACATCACCCGCATGCCGCCGCATGCGCGCGCTAGGCTCGGTCTCGCCTATGTGCCCGAGGATCGCCAAGTGTTCCCCGAGCACAGCGTGGAAGACAATCTCCTAATTGCAGCCAAGAGCGGTCCCGATGGACGGCGCGGCTGGACGCTGCCGCGCATTTGGGACACCTTCCCGCTGCTCGAAAATCTTCGCGCCCGCGAGGCAGGCCGCCTGTCCGGCGGCGAGCAACAGTTGCTGGTGATCGCGCGGGCTCTGATGGGCAATCCCTTGGTTCTCTTGCTCGATGAGCCAAGCGAAGGCCTTGCTCCCATGGTGGTCGCCACCATCAGCAGGATGCTACGCGAACTGGGAGCAAGCGGCGCTACCATCCTGCTTGCTGAACAGAACATGCATTTTTGCCTGCGAATTGCAGAGGAGGCCGTAGTCATCGATAAAGGCAAAGTGGTGCACCAACAGGACACGGTCGGTCTCGCCAGGAATGAGGATATCCGCCGGCGTTATCTTGCCATGTAGCGGTCGTGTTTGGGGACCGGCAAAAATCGCACGACGCCTGCTACTCCTCGGCGAGGCCCGACATCCCTGCTCTTCGGCAGCCGCACTCTCGAGTCACCTGATACGTGGAGCGGCACTTTGGTGCAGAGTGACGATCCTTCGCGGCTGCCTGGCCCCGTAATAATCAACCTTTTCGGACTGAGTGGTTGTGCTAAGCTCGTTCTTGTTACCCCTGGGCCGCTGCGAACGATTGTGAGGAGCGATCCGCACCTAATCGTCGCGGCACAGACCGGGGAGCCAACTATTTCACCTGATTCTCTTTTGTGTCCGCATGGGCGCGGACATACGCCGCCGGCCCCACGTGCCCGTGGATTTTAGAGGATGCCTTAATGTTCGGCTTGATGATGAAAACCCCGCTGCTGCTGTCGTCGATCCTGACGCATGCAGCGCGATCATTCGGCGACGTCGAGATCATCTCGCGCACCCCCGACCATCCCGATCATGTTACTAACTATGCGGGCTTGCTTGGCCGGAGCTCACAGCTCGCCAACGCCCTGAGCGCGACCAGGATCAAGGAAGGCGACCGTGTCGCAACGCTTGCCTGGAACGGCTACCGGCACCTTGAACTGTATTACGGGATTTCCGGGATGGGCGCCGTCTGCCACACCGTTCGTCGAGCAGATCGTATACATCATCAATCATGCCGAAGACCGGATGGTGTTCTTCGATCTTGCCTTCGTGGATCTCGTGAAAACCTTGATGCCGAAATGTCCGAGCGTCGAGAAGTGGATTTACCTGGGCGGCCCCGCCGGTGCCAAGTCCATGGGCGCCGCCGGCTTTCCGGCTTACGAGGACATGTTGGCCGGTCAGCCTGAAACATACGAATGGCCCCAGCTCGACGAGAATACCGCCTCAGGGCTCTGCTATACGTCGGGTACGACCGGGAATCCCAAGGGGGTTCTCTATACTCACCGGAGCGCGGTGCTGCATTCGTTTGCAGCGGCACTTCCCGATGCCTGCCGCATCTCGCTGAACGACACCGTGGCCTTCATCTCGCCGATGTTCCACGCAATGTCCTGGGGCATGCCCTACTGCGCACCCGCCATGGGATCGAAGCTCGTGACGCCCGGGCAGAAAGTCGATGGCGAAAGCCTTCACCGGCTGTTCGAAGTGCACGGCGTCACGTTTGCCAACGGCGTTCCCACGGTCTGGCTGGGGTATGCCCAATATCTGCAGAGCACCGGCCAAAGACCTACAAGCCTCAACCGGGTGCTGATCGGCGGCACCGCGTGCCCGCGCTCGCTCATGCAGACGCTGCAGGACGATTATGGCATCGAGGTGCTCCACGTCTGGGGGATGACCGAGACCAGCCCTGTGGCGATGATATCGAAGACGCTGCCCAAGCACAAAGCCTTATCCCCTGGCGAACGCCGCGACAGGCTGGTCAAACAGGGACGCGCCGTGTTTGGCGTCGAGATCGGGATTCGCGACGGCGACAACAACGAGCTCCCCCATGATGGAAAGGCGTTCGGCGACCTCGTCATTCGCGGGCCCTGGATTGCACAGTCCTACTATAAAATGCCGGACAGCGAGCGCCCCGACGGATGGTTCTTCACGGGCGACGTCGCGACTATCGACGAGGAAGGCTATATGCAGATCACCGACCGTTCCAAGGACGTGATCAAGTCCGGCGGAGAGTGGATCAGCTCAATCGAGCTCGAGAATCTCGCAATGGCGCACCCGGACATTGCCGAAGCGGCAGTCATCGGCGTGTCCCATCCGAAATGGGACGAGCGTCCAATCGTGATCGCAGTGCGGCGCAAAGGCTCGCAGCTCACGCGTAGTGAGCTTCTTGCGTTTTACGAGGGCAAGATCGCAAAATGGTGGATGCCGGACGACGTGCTGTTCGTCGAGGAGCTGCCGCACGGCGCGACTGGCAAGCTGCTCAAGACGAAACTGCGCGAACTTTACGGTAACCACGCTCTGCCGACTATTGAGCGTACGTAAACGGCTTGAGACTGCCGAACCGCGCCAGGAGGACCTGCTTCTGCGTAACTTCGCAGTCGACATCGCTGCCGCTTCGGTCCCCCCTAGCAGCTTACCGGTCCTGTTGACGAAGTGCACTCCCACGCATCGGGGACATCACACCGACACGTGGACGTTGCCCTGCGCTGCCGCCGACCCGTCATCGTCCAGCCGATGGTGGACGTTCGCGCACATTTGAAAATGATCTCGCGCTGCATGGCCGCATCATGCGCTTCGCCACCACCGGGAGAAATTGCGGTTGATTACCTTCCGTCTTCCGAAGGGCCGCCGTGCGATGGCTCAAGGAGCCGCTTTGCCCGCGGCCCAGAAAATAATTCGACCGCTTGGCGCGCATCCTCGGCGTTGCGCGCGCCGCCGTCACGCCTTGTCGAGCACCGCGCCCATCTCCGCGCAGGCAAACCGCCATGCGTCCGGACTGAGCAGCGGGAGCAGCGTCGAGCGCAGGCCGCCGGCCGTCCGCGCCAGCATCGGCGCGGTGCCTGACCGGTTCGTGGTGCCTTTGACCGAAATTATTTGGCATAGACGGACGCCGGCTTGCGCATGAGGTCGAGTTCCTGCGGCGAATAGAGCGCCTCGCGAGCTGCGAGCCGCTTTCGTTCAAAAACTCATGTCGCCGCTGTGAGAGTGCCTGCGCCTCGAGCTCGGCTTTCCCTCGCCGGCCTGCGTCGCTTTGAGCTTTTGCGCGAGCGGGACCGACAAGGCGCCGGCGCCTTTGCCCGACGTGCCGAACAGGGCGTTGACGATATCGTTCGGCCAGCCCTCGCCCGCCGCGATCTTGCGCAGCAGCCAGGCGACGGGCCCCTTTTCAGGTTCGGCCGTGACCAAGGAGCGCAACCGATCGGCATACGCGGCTCTCAACCTTGATGCCAGTGCGACGCTGCCCTCGCGAGCACCCCGCGGCTTAGCAACCATCAATGGCTTTACCGAACTGTGCCACGGCGCCAAGGATCTGGCGGACCAAGTCAGCGGTGGGCGCGTCGTCGAGGGAAGAGTCGAGCTTGTGGGCAGCGATCAGGTCATGCCGTCGGCTTGGAGACGCTGGAAGCCACTCTCCTGGATGATCAGGTTGCGGGCGAAGCGGGTGGCCGTCTCCACGATGATGGTCCGGACACCGTCGCCGGCAATTGCTTTAATGCCGCAAACACCTTCACCTCGTCACCCAGCTCTGCGTAACTGAACCTCAGCCGCCACGTGCAATTTAGGTGAGGAATTTCTACGGAATATTGACACAGAATTACTGCGGCCTCATACTCCCTCCAATTTAAATTGATTTTAACGAATGTTAAACGAGGGGATGAAGGGGCGGCGAAAGTTTAAATGGCCCTCGCGGAGCGCCGCTCGATCTCATTGCAAAATAAGGGGTCGACAAAATGAAGTTAGGTTTCATTAACAAGGCAAGCCGCGCGAATTTTTCTCCAACAGCTTTGACAGCGTTTCTGCTTGCGAGTACGTGCTGCGGCCCAGCCGTTGCTGATCCGATCACCATCACCGACCCGTACGTTCAATGGTATAATATCGGACCGAACAATATGTTTTTTCGGTCTGGCGAACTTATTCGCTACGGAGCGACCAGCGTGGTACCCAATGGCGTAACGGGCGGCACGACTGGTACTGCCACCGTCAACACCACCGGCGGTACGACGCTACACTTGGGGATGATCGGCCAAACCAGTCCGGCAACGCCGAATTTCTTCACTGGACTATTTAATATTGCAACTATAAATCCTGCTACTCTCGTCAACCCGTTCACGCTTCACTTTGCCAACGGTACAGATAGAGCGACTGTTCAGCAGACGTTGGCAGGTTCGGGCGAGATTCCGTTCGTGCAGAGCGTAACCCTTTCGGGCACAGCCCAAGCTCCAACGTTCAGCTGGACTCCCCCGCCGGGAACGACCGTCGACGGATATAGGATCAACATTTATCAGAACAATCTGGAGACCTTTAATTCGAACCATCAGGTAATCGATTTTGGCCAAGTGACCTCTCGGAACGTTGGACCTAACGTCACCTCTTACACCGTGACCGCTGCGGATTTCATCCACGGAGTCGCTCTCGCTGCCAACACGCAGTACACAATCGAAATAAGTGCGCTTCAAACCAGGGACGGCTCCACAACCGTGTTGAACAACAGCAATGTGGCCGCAATGTCTCGCGTCTATTCGAATTTTGAGATCTTGCCTAACTCAGTTGGCCCGATCAACCTTCCGACCACCACTGTTCAGAATGGTCAGGTAACGTACGGGTTTAACCTGACGGTTGCTCCGGGAGTAACGTACAATATCGACCCCCAGAGCGCGATCGGTTACATTTTTCAAACCGGCCTTGGTAATCCAAATTTTGCCAGCGTAACGCTGCCGACAGGGAACTTAGGTCTATACGAGCTCCTTCTGTGGAACGGCACCAATTGGGTGTTTGATACGAATCTTGCTGGCGGTCAGTTGTTTAACTTTGGCGGCAGCGGCGTCAATGAGTTTGAAGTGCTCGGCATCAATCCCGGTGTCGATCCGAACAATCCAGTTGCCTTTGTCACTTCGCTAACTTTTACAGGCGCCGGGAATTTTACAGGCACGATGACGCCAATCACCGGTGCTGTTCCGGAACCGTCCACGTGGGCGATGATGATCCTTGGCTTCGTCGGCCTTGGCTTCATGGGATATCGGCGAAGGACCGCAGTTCTAGCCGCAGCCTGATCACAGCCCATAATCGGAGACCGCCTTCGGGCGGTCTTTTCTTGTTGCGCCGCAGATCGACTCAACCACTCAACCGATGCGGGAGGGGCGTAATAAAGTGTGGCAATAATCCCTTGTCAGGCGTCACCAGATAAAATCTGACACCCACCACCGCGTCCATGCGCATGAGGGACGGCGATGAAGGCGAACAGGATTGCCCGGAATGCCGCGGCAGCAACAATTTCGTGCGCGGCGAGTGTCCGCATTGCGAGGGCCTTGGCAAGGTCTACGTCAAGCCAGAGCCGAACGCACCGAGTGGTGGCAACGCCGAAGCAGGCCGCGATCGGAAATGAAGCCGAAGCAGATCGCGAATCTTGAGCCACTCAAGATTTACGCGCACGCGGCGGGCCTCGATAAACGGTATGATATGTTGATCCGGTCCGAAGCGCCGCAGCCTGGGGCGCGGGCGGATGAAAGGCTCATCAGTATTGTTGCGCATCCGGCAATGGTTTTGTCAGTATTCGCAAGCGATCTGTATCTCAGACGTTGCTTTGCATCGAGACCGGCCTCGTCCCGAACACCCATGACTTGAAGAGCCTCTTTGCAGGCACCGCGTGCAGTCTCGTCGACAGCACGGCAATACGGCATATCGCGCTCGCTCGTGTTGATTTGGCGACGATCGTTTGGGAGGCGGACGAGCGAAGAACCTCAGGCGGCCTTTGTGCCGGCGATGCTGATGCCGGACCAACCGTCGGCGCCGTCAATAGCTTCAGCGCCGCCAGTGTGGATCGGCGCGGCTTTCGACCCGATCGGGCCCCCACATTGACCGCGCTTGATATGAGAAGCGCTTGGATTCATTTCAAATTGGGGTCGTGAGCCGGGGTGAATGTTGGAACCCGAAAGGGGTCAATATTCGGAGCCGCGACACACGCCCACGCGCCTGCCAGGAGACACACGGAGTGCGAGCAGCCGGCGTTGCTATACCGGTCTGCCGCCTGCGACACCTAGGAAGCTTCTCGCATAGGTGATTCAAGGGCTGCGGGCTGGTCGGCTGCCGCAAGCCGCCGTGGACGTCCGATGAGGTAGCCCTGCAATTCGTCGCAGCCCTCCTGTAGCAGTAGGGACATCTGGGCATCGGTCTCGATCCCCTCCGCGAGCACCGGCACGCCGAGCCCGTGGGCAAGGCCGATCACGGCCCGCACGATGGCAAGCGACCGCTCGCTTTGGCCCAGCGCCATCACGAACGACCGATCGATTTTGATCCGGTCCAGGGGGAAGGCCTCCAGGTACGACAGCGAAGAATATCCAGTTCCGAAGTCGTCCAGAGCGATGTGAACGCCAAGCGCCTTGAGCGACTGCATTGTCCTCTTGGCGCGCTTGATGTCCTCGATCAGCACGCCCTCCGTGATTTCGAGTTCGAGTCGCGAGGCCGGCAGCCCGCTCTCTCGAAGCGCCTTGCGCACATGCGCATCGAGGTTCTCTCGGCGGAACTGCGCGGCCGAGACGTTGACGGCCACCCTGAGAGGCTGGTCCCAGGAAGTCGCTTCCCTGCAGGCTTCCATCAGCACCCAGTCGTCGATCTGCGCGATCGCCCCGCTCTGCTCCGCCACCGGAATGAACTCTCCGGGCGGAACGATGCCGCGAACCGGATGGCGCCAGCGTACCAGCGCCTCGTAGGCTTTCAGCGTGCCATCGCGGTGCTGCTGCGGTTGATATTCCAGAAAGAGTTCGTCCCGCTCGACGGCGACACGCAGATCGTGCTCCAGCGCGCGGCGGTCCCGCAACTGCTGGTCCATGGCGCTCGTGAACAGGCGGATGGCCCCTCTGCCCTCGTGCTTCGCACGATAGAGGGCGGCATCGGCGTTGGCGAGCAGCGAGACCGGGTCCTCGGCATCTCGCGGATAGAGCGCGACACCCACGCACAAATCGATCTGCAGCGCGTGTCCGTCGACCTCGATGGCCCTTTCGAACTGGACACGCATGCGCGTGGCCAGCAGTTCTGCCGCCGCGGGCAAGGGCTGTTGATCGATGATGGCGATGAATTCGTCGCCGCCGACCCGCGCGACGTATGCCCCTTGTGCGGCTTCCTCGAGGCGTCTTGAGGTCTCGCGCAGCACGGCATCCCCGATGGCGTGGCCGAACAGGTCGTTGATCTCCTTGAAATGATCGAGATCGATGCAGAGCACGGCGAATGGGGCACCCGTGATCTGCGCGCGTTCGATCGCAGATTCCAGGTGCCGATCGAGCGCCGTCCTGTTGGGCAATTCCGTCAGAGCGTCGTGGGAGGCCAGATAGCTGATCTTTTCTTGCGTCCGATTCCTGTCCGTCACGTCGAAGGCGACGCAAACGTGCGCCGGCCGGTCGGCGTAGACGAGCGGTCGGCACTCGATCACCACGTGGATCACCTCGCCGCTGGACGTGATGTGGAGTTCGCAGTCACGCGCCTCGGCATCGGGTTGACGCCCGCACTCGAGCTGCGGCTCGGACATGTCCAGAAGAGCTTCTCGCGGATAGCCATAGTGGCGGCACATCGCGCCGTTCACGGCGATCAGTCGCCGCGTATTCGCTTCCGCAACCCACATCGGAAGCGGATTCTCCTCCAAGAGCAGTCGAAAGGACGCTTCGCGGCGCTTCAGATCGGTGATGTCGATCCGGACGCCGATGCTCCCGCCGTCTTCGGTGCGCCGTTCCTCGACCCGAACCCATCGATCGCCGGGCAGATGCTGCTCGTGGGAGTGTTGGGGAAGTGCATGCCGGGCCAGCCGCTCGGTGAGCCACTCCTCCTCCCGGCCTATGGCATCGGGATACTGCCCCGCGTCCAAGCCGGCCCGGATGATCCTTTCGAACGGCATACCGGCGGTAAGCGCGCTGCGGCTGACAGCATAGAGCTCCGCGTACCGCCGATTCCAAAGAACCAGCCGATCGTCCTTATCGAAGATGGCGAGCGCCTCGGGAACGACGTCGAGCGCCTCGGTGAGGTGGGTGTGAGCGGCTCTCGCGCTTGCTTCCGCCTGCTCCGCAGCTATCTTTGCGTCCGCAAGCGCCGTCTCGGTGCGGTGCCGCTCCGTGATGTCCTCGTGAGTGGCCACCCACCCCTTGCCCGGCATGGGCCGATGCCGGATGCGCACCATGCGCCCATTGTTCAGTTCGACCGTGGTGTCCGAACCTTCGGCGATCACGGGAGAACTGTTGCGCCAGACCAGATAGTCCTGCTTGGACATCTTGGGTGCGCTGCCTACGGCATATCGGAGATCGACGATGTCGTTCAGTTTCATGCCCGGCCGGACGAGCTCGGGGTCGAGATCGTAGACCTCGAGATACTGCCGGTTGCATACGATCAGCCGCTGGTCCTCGTCGAAGAAGCAGAGTCCCTGGGACATGTTGTTGAGCGCTCTGTCGAAGCGTTCCGCCACGGCTGTTGCGGTCTGCTCCGCGACGCGTGCTCGCTCGCCTTCCTGGGTCAATCGGCTGTGCGTCTCGACCAATTGGACGAAGGAGCGGAAGTTGGTGCTGATCATCCGTCCGAGCAGGACGAGCAGCAGCAGCAGATTGACCCCGAGCGAGATCATCATTCCATCCCCGGAGAGCAGCAGCGCGGTTGCGATCGGAGGACCCGCGATCACCATGGTCAGCAGGGAGGCCGGCGGAAAACTGCCGAGGCAATACGCCGTGCCGACGCAGCCCATGAACACAAGCAGTGCCACCGGGGCGCGAAGGCCGGGATCCACGCCCCCGAACAGCGCGAGAATCCAGAGCACGAAGCCCGTGTTGAGGACGATCGCGACGAGGCGGGTTCTGACCAATTGGCGGTAGGCGTCCTCGGGAGTGAATTCGGCGCCGTCCAGGCGGACCCACTGCACCAACCGCACCAGGCAAATCGCGAGAAGTCCGGCCGGGACCGCAAACCGAAGCCAAGGCGAAACACTAGCGGGCAGCACCAGTCCGACGCTGATGCTGTCGATCAGCAGGACCGCGTAGAGAACCGGCACCTGCTTCCGCAGCACGCGGAATTGCTCCACGAGCAGCGAACGACCGAGCGGATCGGTCGTGCTGCCCACAGAGAAGGTGGCGCGCATTCGCGAGAGTATGTCCATCGAAGAAACCCCCAGCCGATCAACAAGCTAGAGGCCGAGTGTCGAACGACACGTAAAAGTGGTGAAGCCTTCGGCCGCGAGGTGATGGTTTGGTGACTCAAGGCTTAACGCTCGCGAACGCTGCCCCCCTTTCAAGGTGTCGGTCGGGCTTTTCTACGGCCCACATCTGCCATGTCTGGCGACCGCTGGCGCGCGGCGGAGCAGGAGGTCATCCTGAGCGTCCTCTATAGAATTCAGGATGCGGTCGCCCGGACCCGCTCGCGAGCCGCCCGGCGGCGTTGGCGGCGTTCACTTCGGCGCATAGCTCGGTCAGGCGGCTGTCGCAGCGGGGGCGCCGACGTGCGCGGCTACTCGACAGGGCTCGGGGCGATCCGTTCTTGAACGGCGGGGCGCGCCTCCCTGAATTCCAATAAGGCCCGTCCCTTGTCGGTAATCTTCCAGCCGCCCTGTCCGCGCTCGACGAGACCTTGCGAGAAGATGTCGAGATCCGGAACCCGCGCGGCAAATCGCTTCGTGCGTTCGGCCCAATCGCGCCCGCTGGTCGCCAGGATCGCCATGTCGCGCTTCAGATCGTCCATGGCGGCGAAGCCGTCGGGGTAGGCCACCAAAATCTTCAGCACCGTAACCTGGAAATTCATGCAAGGCCCCCGCGCCACGCCGTAGGGAGCCGATCTGAAGAGCCAGCTTAGACTTCGGATTGGTCATGAAAAGGTTGCGGTTGAAAGAGCCCTTGATCTTGCGCTTCCTTCCCGGTGAAGGCAACCGAGGATCGCGGGCATAGCCGGCTGATCAGCCGGTGCCAAGCCATTTGAAAAGGAAAAGACGAGCATGAGGTACGTTCTGCTGTTGATTGGGATGCTGGGATTCGCGGCACCCGTTTTTGCTTCGAGCCCGACCTTCGCCTGCGGCAGCTCCAGCTGCAACAAGGGCGGAGATTAGAAGCGAGCGCAAGATTCTAGTTTCATCACCTTGCAGCCGCCGTACTCGGCCGGCTCCCGCTGGGAGAGTTGGCCCGTGAATCGACTAAAAAGAGCTTGGACGCGGCGAAATCGTTCTGCTCTCAGCCGGAATAGTTTAATAGTTTTACCGGAATGGTCGTTCTAGTCTGCGGCTGCTGGTTCGGGGGTGCCGCTCTTGCAGAAATGTATCAAGGCCCAGTCCTAGGGAGGCTGAGCCCTGTTCCTGTTAGCCGCACCGACTTTTCGGGCGCACAGTTCACGCACCCGGAGCTTCGTGCTCTCAACGAGCGCATCGCCTGGCGCAAAAAGGTCGGCCAGAGGGGCACAACTGATCAAAGCCTCATCCGAGCAGCAGACCCGCTAAAACCGGTCGGACCGTATGGTTATGAGACAGCCGAACGATATTCTAGCGGCACCAAGATACTTCGCCGACGGGGAAGCCGATTCTTTGCCTCGTGCTCTGACGAGGAAATGATTGGGCCACGCTGATCAGAAGCTGCGGGACATCTTTGCCCGCCTTGAGCGCTGCTGGATAGGAATATGTCGGGTCACTCCACTAGGTGCAGCCTATTTGTGTTCGTCGGTCTCGCCGTCTTGACGATCCTTTGCGCTGCGGTTCGCCTCAGAGGCAGGTAACGATCCTTCCCAAATCGAAGCCTTACCTTGTGATCGTGAATGCGGGCTCTTGTCTCCTCTGAGATCTGAACCACCGCCACGATAATGCGTTTTCGTGGCATAGATCGGTTTCACGTGGCAGCTCGACTTTTGATGCGAGATATGATCCTCACTTCCACCTTGCAACCGCTGGACCTGGGGCAGTTCGCGCTGAAATATCGGGCTCAGCTCGAACATTGCGGGACCTTTCAGATGGTTTCATGAAAGTGCGGTACGTAAGTGCAAGGGACAAATACGACGACTGCCATCTTTGCTATGAGACGTGCGAAGGCACTCCCCTGCCACCATTCTTTGCTCGTCCCGATTTCCAACACGATCTATTCGTTCTCAGAGCGCCAAGATATGTAATGGGTGCTTCACTTTACGTTGAGCAATCCCGCGCCCACCCATCTACCCGTTGGAAACATACGTCGTATAAGAACGGAGCCAGAGACCCCGTAGGAGCGTAGCTCATTGAACCGTTCAAAATTCCGTCTGACGATCCGTCCTAAGATCAACTCTGAAGACGCTCCCGCAGTAATCACTGCTAGTGTCGAGGGTTAGAAACTCACCCGCTTGAGACGTCCATGTCGCGGGCGACCTCGAAGACCCCTAGGCCATCGCAGCGCATGCACTGCATAAAAATCGCAAGCTGAAGCTAATCAGTGGCCAGGCATGATGCCGGTTTTTGAATTCCCCAAATCCTGGACCGCATTGTTCATTGTACTATCGTTGACAAAGCCACTGGCAGCCGATGACGAGCCAGAACTTGTCTGCCCGTTTGAAGGATTGCCGAGCCGACTTCCTGTCGTTCCATGACTTAGGGCGTTGCTCGTGTTGGGCCCTGGCGATCCGCCGGTGCCATTCACCGTGCCGCTGCTCGACATCGATCCGGCCGCAGTACCACCTGAACCGGCTCCTCCGCTAGATGAAGCACCGCCGCTCGAGCTTCCGCCCCCGCTGCTTTGAGCGTAGACGAAGGTGCTGACTGCGCTTAACACCAATGCGAACAGTCCAAGCCGAACTCTCATGGTGGGACCCTCCTTGCGTTACGACAAATGCGAGGGCTCGTCGCGGTTCCAAAGAGAGGCTCATGCGCCGCCCTCTAGCTGACCTGAGCAGCGAATGGACAAACCAGCGATCAAACCACCAATTGCCTCCACCCCAATCGATCGAATTGGAGAGGTTCGGAAACGCTGGTGGCGCTTGGACGGGCGCTCTAGTTGTTAGTTGCCGCTCATGCGTTAAGCCAGCCCGTGATGCATGAACCCCGAAAGCAGGTCAGTCGCATTGACGTAGATGGAGCTTTCAATACCGCTGATCTCGACATCTAGCTGCGGACAGTACTATCTTGCCGGCATAGCGCATTCTTGGGGTACAGATACTTCACACATTGCGTCGGGAGAACCGCATGTCCTTCGCAGTTCGATCTGTCCTTTTTGCATTTTGTATTTCTCTCAGTTTCGGTGGCAGCGTCGCACATGCTCAAAAGAAGTACGATCCTGGCGCAAGTGATAACGAGATCAAAATCGGCAACATTGTGCCCTATAGCGGACCAGCATCGGCGTTTGGCGTATATGGCCGGACCGAAGCGGCGTACTTCAAGAAAGTCAACGCCGAGGGCGGCATCAACGGCCGCAAGATAAATTTCATCTCCTACGACGACGCTTACAATCCAGCCAAAACGGTTGAGCAGGCCCGCAAACTTGTAGAAAGCGACGAGGTACTGCTGATCTTCAGCGCTCTTGGTACGGCCACGAACAGCGCAATTCAGCAATATATGAATTCTAGAAAAGCACCTCAGCTGTTTGTTGCGACTAATGCAACCAAATGGAATGATCCAAAGAGATTCCCTTGGACGATGGGTTTCGGAGTTAGCTATCAAGCCGAAGCACGCATCTACGCCTCCTACATCTTGAAGAACTATCCCGGCAAAACCATAGGTGTGCTCTATCAAAATGATGACTACGGCAAGGACTATCTCACCGGTTTGCACGACGGACTTGGCGAGCAGGCTCACTCTTTAATCAAAGCTGAGGTGTCGTACGACATCTCGGCCCCAACGGTAGAGTCGCAGGTCGTACGGATCAGGGACGCCAACCCTGACATATTCATCAACTTTACTACTCCGAAATTTTCGGCGCAGGCGATCCGAAAGATCGGTGAGCTGAAATGGAATCCGATCCACATTCTTCCCAGTGTCTCAAACTCGATCGGCGCAGTCTTAAAGCCAGCAGGACTTGAATACAGTCAGGGCATACTGTCCGCTGCGGCCACCAAAGACGTCGACGATCCGGAATTGAAGGATGATCCGGGCGTGAGGGAGTGGCGAAGCTTTATGACTCAATGGTATCCAGACGGCGACCAAGACGACAGCTTCACTAGAAGCGGCTTTATGCTGGCGAAAGGCCTCGAGCAGACGCTCCGTCAATGCGGTGACGATCTCACACGTGAGAACGTAATGCGTCAGGCCGCAAACCTCGATTTTGAGGTTGGTCTTCTTATTCCCGGCATTCGCATCAAGACCAGTCCCACTGATTTTGCACCGATCAAGCAGCTACAAATGATGCGATTTACCGGGCATCGATGGGAACGGTTCGGACCTATCCTCAGCGGAGACAAGGTCTCATGAGACAAGGCGGCGGCTTAATAGTTTAATCCGCCAGCCTCGTTGCAAAGGTGGCTGCCGTTGCCTGCTTACCGTAATACTCCTGAATGATTTCGACCGACGTGCCCATGTTGCGAGCGACCTCGAACACCCCACTCCATTCCGCAGCGCATTCACGGCGTAGAAGTGTCGCAAGCTGTACACCGTATACTTCTCGCCA
The DNA here is from genome assembly GCF_054967145.1 of Bradyrhizobium sp. UFLA06-24. NCBI lineage: Bacteria > Pseudomonadati > Pseudomonadota > Alphaproteobacteria > Hyphomicrobiales > Nitrobacteraceae > Bradyrhizobium > Bradyrhizobium sp. UFLA06-24. Next base: position 347 of record NZ_JADFUE010000046.1, on the reverse strand, counting down.
AAGGTGCTTCGTTCGATTCCAGCATCTCGGACCGCTACGTTTGAGTTGGTCAACGAGGGTGTTTATCTTTGATCCGTCTGGCATGGCGAATAGTATACCTGCGGGATCTTCGGCCCGTCGTTTTGTCGAGAGTTTGTCTAACCGCTTGACGGCAACCGACCTAACGATCGCATCCCGCTCGCCTGATTTTCCTCGCACCACGAAGCGATAGTTGTTGCGGCCTTTCTCAATTTGAAAGGATGAACATCTCGCACCTTGAGCTTGTTTGCTTGTAAGCGTGGCGCCGAGGCCCTTTGGATTGTTTGTGCGGAGTCATGAGAGCACCGTTAGAAGAGTCATCTTCTGGA
>NZ_JADFUE010000045.1:0-51613 GCF_054967145.1 Bradyrhizobium sp. UFLA06-24 | reverse complement strand
GGTGATGGATTGCGCGCTGGCGCCGATCCAGCAGCGCAATCTCGAGAAGGAATTGCACACCAAGGTGCTCGATCGCACCGGGCTCATCCTCGAAATTTTCGGCCGCCGCGCCAAGACCAAGGAAGGCGCGCTCCAGGTCGAGCTTGCTCATCTCAACTACCAGCGCTCGCGCCTCGTGCGTTCGTGGACCCATCTGGAGCGCCAGCGCGGCGGTTTCGGCTTCATGGGCGGTCCCGGCGAGACGCAGATCGAGGCCGACCGCCGCCTAATCCAGGAGCGCATCACCAAGCTCGAGAGTGAGCTGAAGAAAGTACAGGCAACGCGCCGTCTGCATCGCGCCGGCCGCCAGCGCGTGCCGTACCGCGTGGTCGCGCTGGTCGGCTACACCAATGCCGGCAAGTCGACGCTGTTCAACCGCCTGACGCGCGCCGACGTCCAGGCCGCCGACATGCTGTTCGCTACACTCGATCCGACCCTGCGCGCGCTCAACTTGCCGCATGGCGGCAAGGCGATGCTGTCGGACACGGTCGGCTTCATCTCCAATCTGCCGACCCAGCTCGTCGCGGCCTTCCGCGCCACGCTGGAGGAGGTGCTGGAAGCCGATGTCATCCTGCATGTCCGCGACATCTCGCATGAGGATGCCGAGGCCCAGCAGAGCGACGTCGACGCCGTGCTGCGCCAGCTCGGCATCAACCCTGACGATTCCGGCCGCATCATCGAGGTCTGGAACAAGATCGACCGCTACGAGCCTGAAAAGCGGGAAGAGCTTCTGAACATCGCGGCGCGCCGGCCCGAGGACCATCCGGCGATCCTGGTCTCTGCCGTATCAGGCGAGGGCATCGACGCGCTGCTCGCTGCGATCGAAGAGCGCCTTGCCGCCAAACGCACCACGCTCGACCTCTCCATCGACGCCGCCGACGGCGCCGGCATCAGCTGGCTGCATCGCAATGCCGAGGTGCTGGCGAAAGAGCTGCACGACGGACGCTTCGACATGACCGTGCGGGTGGACGAGACCAAGCGGGATATCGTTGTGAACAGGTTCGACGCCGTGCCGCATCTGCCGGCGTGAGCGGCACGGCGTAGCTCGGGATGGAGCGTAGCGCAATCCGGGGTTCTCGCCTCTGGACGGACTGCTCGCGGATTGGGCAGGTCCGGATCAGACGGCGGAACTTATCGCCAACTCTTTCGCGGAGTGGCCCGCCAGCTGATCGCAGCGGAGGGCGAAAACAACTAGCAGATAGGCAGCTCAATCGGACAGTTCGAGACACATGAAGCGGTTGTGCGGGCTCGCTTGATAGTCGGCGAACGGCTCACAAGAGACGAAGCCTGCGCTGCGATAGAGCGCGACGGCGGGCGCGTGCAGCGGTGCTGTGCCGGTCTCCAGGCTGAGACGCGCGTAGCCGTGTCTGCGCGCTTCGGTAATGATGTGCTGCAGGATCGCGCGGCCAACGCCGGTTCCGCGCGCGGCAGGGGCGGCGCGCATCGATTTCACCTCTGCATGCACATCGTCCAGTTGCTTGAGAGCGCCAAATCCAGCTAGGGCATCGCCGTGCCAGACGGTCCAGAAAGTGACGGCCGGATCCGAGAGACCACTCGCATCCAACGCCTGCGCGTGCTCGCCCATGACGCTGCGCAACTCTTCCAAATGATGCTTCAACAGATCGGCGACGTGAGGCGCCTTCGGGTCGTCCTGCCTGATGTCCACTGCGTGTCCTTGTATCAGCTGGCGGTCTTCGCCTCGTTCCATAGCGCGTCCATCTCCGCCAGCGAGGCCTGCTCCAGCGTGCGGCCCTGCGCCTCCAGCGCTTGTTCGATATAGGCAAAGCGTCGCTCGAACTTCGCATTGGTCGCGCGCAGCGCGGCTTCCGGATCGGCCTCGACATGGCGGGCGAGGTTAACGAGCGCAAACATGAGGTCGCCGGTCTCTTCGGCGATCTCCTGCTTGTCGTTGCGGTCGAGCGCGGCCTCGATCTCGTCGGCTTCCTCGCGGATCTTTTGCAGCACCGCGCGCGGATCGTTCCAGTCGAAGCCGACGGTAGAGGCCTTGCGCTGCAGCTCCATGGCGCGCGTCAGCGCGGGCTGGCCCGCCTTCACGCCCGACAGCAGCGATTTGTGCGGCGGCTCTGCCTCGGGCGGCCGGCGCGCGGCGCGCTCGGCTTTCTCCTCGGCCTTGATGCGGTCCCAGACTTCCTTGACGTGGGAGGAGGCAAGATTGCCGTCCTTGTCGGCGAAGACGTGGGGATGCCGCCGGATCATTTTTCGCGTGATGGCTTCGACGACATCTCCAAAAGCGAAAGCGTTTTGCTCCGAAGCCATCTGGGCGTGGAACACCACCTGCAACAGCAGATCGCCGAGCTCCTCGCGCAGATCGTCGAGATCGTCGCGCTCGATAGCGTCGACCACCTCATAGGCCTCCTCGATCGTGTAGGGCGCGATCGTCGCAAAGTTCTGCTCGAGGTCCCAGGGGCAGCCGGTCACTGGCGTGCGCAGCGCCGCCATGATCTCGATCAGGCGGGAAATGTCGCGGGAAGGGGTCATTGCAGCCGGTCTCCTGGGTCTCAAACCTTATGCCAAGAGCGGCTGGCCAGTCCCAGCCGGGCGCAGCGGAACAGGTCGATTTCCACCGATTGGCGCGGTGGGCCTGTAGTGCTAAAGCCCGGCCCATGAGTGACGCATTTTCATCACAAACCGCGCTGGTGCTGTTCTCCGGCGGCCAGGATTCCACCACCTGCCTCGCCTGGGCGCTGAGCCGCTTCGCGCGCGTCGAGACCTTGGGCTTCGAGTACGGCCAACGCCACGCCGTCGAGCTCGATTGCCGCCAGCGGCTCTTCGACGGCATCAAAACCTTGCGCTCTGACTGGGCGGCAAAGCTCGGCGAGAGCCACACGCTGTCTATCCCCACGTTGGCCGCGGTGTCGGAGACCGCGCTGACTCGTGATGTCGCGATTGCGATGGGCGCCGACGGGTTGCCGAACACCTTCGTGCCCGGCCGCAATCTGGTGTTCCTGACCTTTGCGGCGGCACTCGCCTATAGGCGTGGCATCACCCACATCGTGGGCGGTATGTGCGAGACCGACTATTCCGGCTATCCAGACTGTCGCGACGAGACCATTCGCGCCATGCAATCAGCACTCTCGCTCGGGATGGCGAGAAAATTCGAGCTGCATACGCCGCTGATGTGGATCGACAAGGCCGCGACGTGGAAGCTCGCGCATGACCTCGGCGCCGAGGGACTGGTCGACCTCATCCGCGACCAGTCGCACACCTGCTATCTCGGCGAACGCGGCGCCCGCCATGACTGGGGTTATGGGTGCGGCGAATGCCCGGCGTGCAGCCTGCGGGCGAAGGGGTGGCGGGAGTATGTGGCGGGGAGGTAGGGTGTCTGGCTCCGCTGCCGCCATCGCCACAACTGTCATCCCCCGCGCAGGCGGGCGATCCAGTATCCCAGAGACCGTGCTTGAGCCGAGAAGCCGCGGCGTACTGGATTCCCCGCCTTCGCGGGGAATGACAGCGTAGGACTTGGCACGAGAGTGCCAATCACCAGCTTACCGAAAATCCTCCGCCTTAAGCTCGATCGGCTTGCCGTGCGGCGTGCGATCAGCGGCATGGTCCCAGGCATCGCGATAGCGGCGCAGCGTGTCCATCGAGGCGACGCCCTTGCGCGCGACGAGGCCTTCCAGCGTGGCGAGCCAGTGCAGATAGTAAGTCTCGCCCGTATCAGGATCGCCGGCGGCCTGGGCGCGCTTGATCTGGTCGGCGAGCGCGGCGGCCCATTCCGGCCAGGTGAACACGCCGCGGTCGTGCAGGGTCAAGGCCATCGCGAAGGCATGCGCTTCCCAGGGCGCGCGGAACACCGGACCGTCGTCATCGCGCGGGATGCTCGGAATCGCCGCGGTGGCCGCGGCCGCAGCAGCGCTGCTCATCACGCCGGATCCAGGTAAGGCTCGAACGCATCGATCGAGACCTTCAGGGTCGGATCACCGTCCGCACCCCAGAGGTCGCGGCCTTCGAACACCACCGTGTAAAGCCATTGCGGATTCTCGCCGCGCTCCATCGCCGCCGTGTCAGGAAACACGTGGCAGCCGTGGTTCAGCTCGACCACGCCGACATGGCCGCGCACGTAGCGCGGCAGCCGGGTATGCGTGGCCGGGTGAATGTTTTTCGCGCGCACGCGATCGCCGATCTTGAATTTGGCGGGCGCAGGGGCAGGGCGGGCAAACTTGCCGCGCACCATGATGCGCTCGACATTGGCGAGATCGAACTTGCCGTGCTTGAGGGCCTTACCAGGCTGCATGGCATGACCGGCGGCGACCTCCTCGCGGGTGAGATAGCCCTTGTCGATCAGCATCTCCTCCAGGCCGAGGAACCACTTTTTGTAGTAGGAGCTCGACAGGTAGACGTCCGGCGGCAGCGTCTCGCGATAGTACCGCGAGGTGTCGATGTTGAAGGCGCCGGCCGCGCCCATCGCCCGCACCATTGCCAGGACGCGGGATTCCCACGCCTCGTGGAACATCGGCTCGTTCGGCTCCGGCTCGACCTTGCCGAACCCGTCCATGCCGCCCATGTCATGCACGCCGTTCACGACGCCGCTCCGGGCGTTTTGGGGAAACCGGTGCCAATCATGGAGTCGCGCGTGACGAGCTCGGCGAGCTGCTCCTCGCTCCAGCTTTCGGTGCCCGCTGGGCGCATCGGCAGCACCAGGAAGCGCGTCTCGGCGGTCGAGTCCCAGACTCGAATCTCAGTGTCTTTGGGCACACTCACGCCGAAATCGGCGAGGACGCCGCGCGGGTCCTTCACCGCGCGCGAGCGATAGGGCGAGGCCTTGTACCAGACCGGCGGCAATCCCAGCATTTCCCAGGGGTAGCAGGAGCACAGCGTGCACACGACCATGTTGTGACGTTTGGGCGTGTTCTCCACCACGACGAGATGATCGCCCACGCGGCTGACATGGCCGAGCGTGCCGATCGCCTTGCTGCCGTCCTCCAGCAACGCCTTCTTGAAATCAGGATCGACCCAGGCCTTGGCGACGACGCGCGCGCCGTTATGCGGGCCGATCTTGGTTTCATAGGCCTGGATGATGGCGTCGAGCGCGGCCGGCTCGACATAGCCCTTTTCGGTCAGAATTGTCTCGAGCGCGCGCACGCGCAGCTCGGTTTCCGACAATTCCGAATGATCGTGATCGTGGTGATGGTGGTCGTGGTCGTGGTCGTGGCTCATGGGCGAAAGATTAAGCGCAATGGTCCTGTCCTGTCGAGCATTCGTTGCGGTGCGGTTGGTCCATATTCGTGACGCCGTTTACGCGCTACGATCAGGCAAAATTCAGCTTTGGAGATTCCCCATGAAGGACTTCATCAAGATCGAGAGAGGCCTCGGGCCAGAGGGGCGGATCGCCGTGGTGCGGTTCGATCGGCATGACGGCATCAATGCGTTGTCGCCCGAGGCGCTGCGCCAGCTCACCGCGGCGGCGCGCAGCTTCGAGGATGACTCGGCGACATCAGTCGTGGTGCTGACAGGCAATTCGGGTGCCTTCAGCGCCGGATTCGATTTGAAAGACGCCGAAGGACGATCGCGCAAGGAAATGGATCTCGGCACGCTCAGGCGGCATCTCAAGCTCGGGCCGCGCCTGACGCACGCTTGGCAGGAGATGGAGCAGATCACCATCGCTGCGATCGAAGGCTTTTGCATTGGGGGCGGCGTGGCGCTTGCGGTCGCGCTCGACTTCCGCGTGATGGGGAGCGATGCGCATTTTCGGGTGCCTGAGATCGGGCTCGGCATGAACATGAGCTGGCAGAGCATTCCACGCATGCTGCATCTGATGGGACCGGCCCGGACCAAGCAGGCGGTGATCCTGGCCGATGAGCGCATCTCGGCCGACGAGGCCTATGAATGGGGCCTGGTCGAGCAGGTCGTCGACCCCGGCCATGCCTTCGATGCCGCCATGGAACTGGCGCGCAAGGTGGCCGCACAGCCGCCGCTCTCGGTCGCAATGACCAAGCTGACCGTCAACCGGCTCGCGCATGCGCTGGACGATCTCGCCAGCCACATGGACGTCGACCAGTTCGCGCTGGCGAGCCTCAGCGAGGACCACAAGGAGGGCGTCGAGGCGTTCCTGGGCCGCCGCAAGCCGCGGTTCAGGGGACGGTAGATCCGGGCCCATTGATCCCGGCACGGACAATCCGTATACGCCGCGCGGGGGACGGCCCGGCTTACGGGCCGCGCGAAACCGGGACGATCGAGGGGAGGGCGCATGACCGCCAGTTCGCAGGCAGCTGAGGCGAAGGGCTTTCGCTGGAAACTTGTCGCGCCGCTGGCGGTGTGGTTGGCGATCTATCTGGTGCCGGTGCCGGCGGGCCTCAACGTCAACCAGTGGCACTACTTCGCCGTGTTCGCGGCCGTCATCACCGGGCTGATCCTGGAATCGATGCCGGTCGGCGCGGTCGGCCTGATCGGGCTCACGGTCGCGGGCGTTGGCGGCTATATTGATGCCGATCCCAACAAATCATTGCGCTGGATGCTGGCGGGCTTTGCCGAGAGCACCGTATGGCTGATCGTCGGCGCCTTCGTGTTCTCGATCGGCTACCGCAAGAGCCAGCTCGGCCGGCGCATTGCGTTGGTGCTGGTGCGGCGCCTGGGGCGAAACACGCTCGGGCTCGGTTATGCGGTGGCGATGTCCGATTTCCTGCTCGCGCCGGCAACGCCCTCCAACACCGCGCGCAGCGGCGGCATCGTCTATCCCATCATCAGCAACATCCCGCGCATCTACGGCTCCGAGCCGGGGCCGACCGCGGGCAAGATCGGCACTTACGTGATGTGGACCGCCTTCGCGGCCACCGCGATCACGAGCTCGCTGTTCTTCACCGCGCTGGCGCCGAACGCGGCCGCGCTCGCGATCGCCAAGAAGACGGTCGGGGTCGATGTGAGCTGGGGCCAGTGGTTCGTCGGCTTCGCACCGCTCGGCATTTTGCTGATGATTCTCGTTCCGCTGCTCAGCTACGCGATCTGCCGTCCCGAGGTGAAGCGCAGTCCGGAAATTTCCGAATGGGCCGCCAAGGAACTCGGAGCGATGGGCCCGATGTCGCGCAACGAATGGATCATGCTGGCGTTGATCGTGCTGGCGATGTTTCTGTGGATCGCGGGCTCGAGCCCGGACATCCATGTGCCGGTCCTCGGCTCCAACTTCGTCAACGCCACCACCGTGGTGTTCATCGTGATCTCGCTGATGTTGATCACCGGAGTAATCGAGTTCGCCGACATCGTCAGCGAGAAGAGCGCCTGGGAGGTGTTCTTCTATTTCACGTCGCTGCTGACACTAGCCTCCGGCCTCAACGAGATCGGTTTCATCAAATGGTTCGCCAATGAATTTGCGAAACCGCTCACCGGGCTTGCGCCGTCGACCGCGATGATCCTGCTGGTCGCGCTGTTCTTCTGGATCCACTATTTCTTCTCGAGCATCACCTCGCATGCCGCGGCCGTGCTGCCGGTCGTGCTCGCGGTCGGATCCGGCATCCCCGATCTGCCCGTCGCGACGCTGGCGATGCTGTGCATGTATTCGCTCGGCCTGATGGGCGTGATCTCGCCTTACGCGACCGGGCCGGCGCCGATGTATTACGGCAGCGGCTATATCGGGAAGGGCCAGTTCTGGGGCTTCGGCCTGATGTTCGGGGTACTCTATTTCGCCGGGTTGCTGCTGATCGTGCTTCCCTGGCTGCAAATGCGATGAGCCGGACAGGGGACTGATACCCCCGCAGACGAATTTTCTTTCCCGAGGAGGGATTGGGAAAACTTGGCCTAATCCTCCGCAAATATCTGACATTGCAAGGAAGACTGGAAAAGGCAAAGGTGTGCTGCATTGCAGCGCCGCCATCGAGCGCCTGCCTCTGTTCCATCCTCCGTCGCCTGGATAGCGACCTGGTTCGCGTGCGCCTGTCGGGCGGGCGCGCTAGATGTCGTCCATGAACGCCCTTTCCATGAATGCGCACCCATTGCTCGTGATCGGAGAACCGATCGAGACCCAGCACGCCGCGGCTCAGCCCGAGGCGATGGTCCGCTTCGAGAACATCTCGAAAACCTACCCGGCCTATCGTGGTAAGCCGGGCGTCAAGGCGCTGCAGAATGTCGATTTTGCCATTCCCCGCGGATCCATCACCGGCATCATCGGCCGCTCCGGCGCCGGCAAGTCGAGCCTTGTCCGCCTCATCAACGGCCTGGAGAAGCCCAGCGCGGGCCGCGTGATCGTCGATAACAGGGATATCTCCGCGCTGACGGGACGCGAGTTGCGGCTCGCGCAGCGCTCGATCGGCATGATCTTCCAGCATTTCAACCTGCTGTCCTCGCGCACCGCCGCTGACAATATCGCGCTGCCGCTCGAGATCGCCGGCTGGCCCAAGGCCGACATTCGCGCGCGCGTGACCGAGCTGCTTGCGCTCGTCGGCATCGCCGACAAGCACGACCGCTATCCGTCCGAGCTCTCCGGCGGGCAGAAACAGCGCGTCGGTATTGCTCGCGCGCTGGCAACGCGGCCGAGCGTGCTGCTGTCGGACGAGGCGACCTCCGCGCTTGACCCGCAGACGACGCGCGCGATCCTCGATCTGCTTGCGAACATTAACCGCGAGCTTGGTGTGACCATCGTGCTGATCACGCATGAAATGTCCGTGGTGCGCCAGCTCGCCAGGGAAGTCGTGGTGCTCGATGCCGGCCGCGTCGTCGAGAGCGGGCATGTGGCCGACCTCTTCACCCACCCCAAGCACCCAATCACGCAGTCATTCCTGTCCGAGGTGACCGGCGACAGCCTGCCGGTCTCCCTGGCGAGCCGGATCGTACAGGAGCCTGGTCGGCATGCGGTGATCCGCGTCCAGGTGCGCGGGGCAGGGGCCGGCGACACGCTGGTTGCGCGGCTTGCCCGCGAGCTGGGCCTCGACGTTTCGCTGCTGACGGCGCGCATCGACGAGATCGGCGGCCAGCATGTCGGCGCGCTGGTGCTCGGCATTCCCGGCGGGGACGGCGCCGCGGCGCGCGCGCTGGCCTGGCTGTCTCAACATCAACTCTCGGCGGAGCGTCTCGGCTATGTCGCCTGAACTCATCAACCTGATCCTCCAGGCGACGTTCGAGAGCCTGTACATGGTCGGCATCGCCGCGCTGCTCGGCACTGCCATCGGCCTGCCGCTCGGCGTCTTCCTCGCCACCAGCCGCAAGGGCGAGCTGTTTGCGGCGCCCATCGTCAACCGCGTGCTCGGCGCCGTCGTGAATGCGACGCGCTCGACGCCTTTCATCATTCTGGTCGTCGCCATCATCCCGTTCACGCGGCTGATTGCCGGCACCTCGATCGGCTCCACGGCGGCGATCGTACCGCTGACCATCGCCTCGGCGCCGTTCATCGCGCGGCTGGTCGAGGCGGCGATCCGCGAGGTCGATGCCGGCCTGATCGAGACCGCGTCCTCGTTCGGCGCTTCCCCGATCCAGATCGTGTTCAAGGTGCTGATCCCCGAGGCGCTGCCGGGCCTGGTGCTCGCGCTCACCCTCGCGATCGTGAGCCTGCTCGGCTACTCCGCCATGGTCGGCGCGGTCGGCGGCGGCGGGCTTGGCGATCTCGGCATCCGCTACGGCTACCAGCGCTTCATGCCGGAGATGATGTTGGCCGTCGTCGTCGTGCTTATCGCGCTGGTGCAGCTCGTGCAGAGCGCAGGCGACTATCTGGCGCGCCGGGTCAATCGCCGGCTGCGGCACCGCTGAGTGCAAGCTTTACCTTGGCTACCGCTGAAGAGCTCAGGCAGAGGCGTCCGCGTGCGGCTCGGTTGGTGACGATGCGATCGAGGCCGGACCTGCCACCAGACCGTCGAGATCCACCAGCAACAGGTCGGCCATGTGGGTGAGCTGGTGGAGCGGGATGCTGATCTCGCCGCTCTCGGCGCGTGAGATGAACTCGGGCGAGACGCCGACGAGATTGGCAATTTGGGTCTCGGTATAGCCACGCGCCTCGCGCGCGGCTCTGACCTGTGCGCCGATGTGGCGCCTGTGCAAAGCCTGCTCTTCCTCGGTCATCATGAGGGCCTGCTCCTCCGCGCTCGCGACGCCATCGGCGAAGGCGACGCCGAGCAGCCGCCGCTTCTGCCAGGCGATGCGGCAGGCCTTGCGCAGGCCATCGGCGAAGATCAGCGTGGCCTGTTTTGGAAACGCCAGCGACCAGTCGAGCTTCAGCCGCGCGCCCGTGCCCGAAACGTCCGCGATCGTGCAGGGGATGCTCACGACGCCCCTCGCGCCATCGAACTCGATGATCCCCGTCCTGGCCGTGGATTGCCTGGTCGCAGCGCGCAATTCGCTCATGGACGTCGCCCCCGGATATCAGGCCCTATGGAAAATTCCCCAGACGTTCTTACCGTTGGGTTTCCCAGGGCTCAATCGAACCCGCAAGCCATGGTGAAGGATTGGTTCTGAACCTTCCGGCCCGGCAACGCCACAAAGACTGGAGATCACTCCCAGCCTTCCGGACGGTCGCGATGAGATCGCTTGCCTTGCTCTGCCTGCTCGCCTTCGCCATGCCCGCGCACGCGGCATCTCCCGAGCAGCACTATCTCGACCTGCGCGATCGCTACATCGCCAAGTTCTCGAAGGCCAAGGAGGGCGACGAGACCTCCAGGCAGCACGAGGCGGCGCTCAATGAGCTGACAGGGCTCCTGCGCGGCCTCGTCGGTCCGGTCGCGATCAAGGGGCTGCCGGCCGACGGCAAGTCGAACGTCGACACGCTGTTTCGGGACGACATCGGCTTCGGCCATCTCGACGGGCTCGGCTTCGCCACCGAAGGCGACAAGCAGCAGGCTGTGGTGACCACGACCTCGCTGCTCAAGCACTGGCTGCGCGAACACGGCAAGGACGGCATGCCGCAGGAGATCGACGCGGCATTCCGGTCGGACCGATTCTACTATCAGGCGATCCAGGACGCCGCCTTCGCCAAATATGCGGAGTTGCCGATCACCAAGCCCTCATCTGCAAGTCTGGCGATGGCCGTGCTCGGCCTCCGCGGCAATGGCGACCTGAAGGGGCCGCCGCATGAAATCGACGTCGTCGCGGTCCAGGGCGAGAAAGTCTACTTCCTCGCCGTCACGGACGCCGTCAAGACGTCAGAGATTCCAACTTGCGAGAAGGTCTGGAAGCAGATGATGGCAAGAAAGACCCCGCAGGATTCGATGGCGAAGGAAGACCAGGCGATGGACGCCTACACCAAATGTTTTGCCAGGGAAGCGCCGACCCAGAGCTGGTTCGCCGCGGCCGTCAAGAAGGCGCAGAGCCAGCTCGAGCTGCTGCCGTTGCGTTGACTTGGGTCAAGTGTAAGTCACCGCTGCGCCGGTAACTTTCGACTGCGGCCGACGTCGACGGGAGATGCAGGTGGATTCCGAACAAATATCGCGCAAGCAGACCATTGCGACGGCCATCATTTTTCTGGGTGGCATGCTGCTCGTAGCGTTTCAGTTCGTCTCGACGGCGTACAATTCGATCGAGACCATCCCCTACAGCCAGTTCGAGCAATTGCTTGCCCAGGACAAGCTCGCCGAGGTGTCGGTCGGGACCGACACGATCCAGGGAAAATTGAAGGATCCGCTTCCGAGCGGAAAATCGGCATTCGTCACCGCACGGGTTGATCTGGCTTTGGCCGAGAAGCTTGCGACCAAGGGCGTGAGCGTGACCGGCATTCCATCCGGCGGCGGACTGCAAAGCCTGCTGTCCTGGATTTTCCCTGTCATCGTCTTCTTCCTGATCTGGTTCTGGCTTGGTCGCGGTGTGGCCGGCGGCCAGGGCTTCGGGGGACTGATGGCGATCGGCAAGTCCCGCGCCAAGGTCTATATCGAGAAGGACATCAAGGTCACCTTCGCCGACGTCGCCGGCGTCGACGAGGCGAAGTTCGAGCTGCAGGAGGTCGTTTCGTTTCTGAAGGACCCCAAGAGTTACGGCCGTTTGGGCGCTCACGTGCCGAAGGGAATTCTGCTGGTCGGGCCGCCCGGCACCGGAAAGACCTTGCTGGCGCGCGCGGTGGCAGGCGAGGCCGCTGTCCCGTTCTTTTCGATCTCCGGCTCGGAATTCGTCGAGATGTTCGTCGGCGTTGGCGCTGCGCGCGTTCGCGACCTGTTCGAGCAGGCCCGCAAGGCCGCGCCCTGCATCATCTTCGTGGATGAGCTCGACGCGCTGGGACGCAGCCGCGGCCCATTATCTGTCGGCGGCTACGACGAGAAGGAGCAGACTCTCAACCAGCTCCTGTCGGAGCTCGACGGGTTCGATCCAAGCGCGGGCGTCATCCTGCTCGCCGCCACCAATCGCCCCGAGATCCTGGATCCCGCGCTGCTGCGCGCCGGCAGGTTCGATCGGCAGGTCCTGGTCGACCGGCCGGACAAGAACGGTCGCGTGGCCATTCTCAAGGTGCACGTCAGCAAGATCCACACGGGAGAGGATGTCGACCTCGAGAAGGTCGCCGCCCTCACCACGGGCTTCACCGGAGCTGATCTCGCCAACCTGATCAACGAGGCTGCGATCGCGGCGACCAGGCGGAATGGCGAGGAGGTCTCGTTCGCGGATTTTGTCACGGCGATCGAGCGGATCGTGGCCGGCATCGAGAAGAAGAGCAGGGTGCTCGGCAAGAACGAACGGCGCAGGGTCGCGTATCACGAGATGGGACATGCCCTCGTCGCCGCCAGCCTGCCGGGCGTCGATCCCGTGCAGAAGGTGTCGATCATCCCACGCGGGATTGGTGCGCTGGGATACACCATTCAGCGCCCGACCGAGGACAGGTTCTTGCTCACGATCGAGGAGCTGAAGAACCGCATTGCCGTGCTGATGGGAGGACGCGCATCCGAGCGCCTGATTTTTGACGGGGCCATTTCGACCGGCGCCGCCGATGATCTTCAACGGGCCACCGAAGTCGCCATCGAGATGGTGACAAAATACGGCATGGACGAGACGGTCGGGCAACGCACCTATGCGCCAAAACCGCAGGCCTTCATGGCTGCCACCCAGGATACCATCGTTGCGGCGGCGGAAGCGACCGGCCGCGAGATCGATCTTGCGGTGCGCAACCTGGTCGAGGAGGGCGACCGTCGTGCCCGCGACATTCTGCAACGGAAGCGAGCAGACCTGGATGCCGGCGTCGAGATGCTGATCGCGAATGAAACGGTCACGGCGGAGCAGTTTGCGCCGCTGCTCGGCAAGAACATCGAGACGGCAGACCGAACATCGCCGCGGAGTGCAAGAGCGATGTCGGTTTCGGCCACTTCCACGAGTTAGGGTGCGCCGCGCTCCGTTCTCCGCGCCGCACGATCCAAGAGCCGCTACGCGGCGAGCTCGGTGGATTGGCCGGCGTCATCGATGAGGTGCACGCGATCGATATCGACACGCGGCAGCAACGATCGAATCTTCTCTTCCGGCATGAAGCTGAAGGCCGTCGACAAGGCGTCTGCCGCGGTCGCGCTGCGCGACACTGTCGTCACGCTGCGATAGCGGTCAGCGCATCCGCCGGTTCGCGGATCGAATAAATGGTTGAACTGCGCCCTGGGATCGAACCTGAAGCCGTAATTGCCCGAGGTGGACACGGCGCGGTCGACGATCGGCAGCACCGCTTTGGTCTGGCCCGAGACGTCAGGATCGGCGATGCCGACCTCCCACGGTTGTCCGTCGGGTCGCGCGCCAATCGCGCGAGCTTCCCCCATATCGACCAGGCTGTGGGAGACGCCGTGGGCCCGCAGCAAGTCCACCACCTTGTCCGTGACATAGCCTTGCGCGATCCCGTTCAACGTGACCGTCGTGCCGCGGGGCATGACGACGCGGTCGCGGCCGACCGTGATGCGGTCGTTCCCGACGCGCGCCAGCGCGGCCTGGATCGCCGCCGCTGCCGGGCCCGCCGGATCCGCGTCCTCTTGCGCGAAGTGGCTGGCATAGAGCTCCCACAGCGGCTGCACGGTCACATCGAACAGTCCGCCCGTCAGCCGTGAGTAGTGCTGCGAGGCCGATAGCAGATCGACCATCTCGGCGGCGGGATCAACCAGAATACCGGTGCGATTCAATTCGACCAGGGCGGAGTCCTTCCGGTACAGGCTGAACAGTTGCTCGAGCCGGCGCGCTTCGGCGCAAGCCACCGCGATCAATCGCTCCGCCCGGCTGCGCTCCTCGTCGTGAATCTCTAGAGTTGCGACCGCACCCAGCATCGTGCCTCGCCAGACGGTCGGCGCGACCTCGGCGCGAACGGAGCGTCCGGCGAACAACAGGCCGAGGCCCGCCGCTGCGGCACTGATCCGGATGAAGCGTCGGCGTGTCGGCATCTGCATCATGGTTGCCCTTTCGGTCGCTCGCCCGGCAGCCCTTCGGTTGCTTCGGGGGCCGCGTCAATGTTGGCCGTCGCCGACGCCAAGACATAGTCGCGGGGCACATCGTCGAAGCTGACGATCTTGCCGCCATTTTCGCCGACGAACCTCTCGGCTGCGCCGCGGTCGGAGAACGGAACGGCTTCATCGCCGCCCATGCCGCTTCTGATCCGGCTTTCGATCACGAACAGCGCCTTGTGGGCTTCGACCCAGTTGTCGGGGCCGGGCTTGTCCCAGCTCGGCGCTTTGGCCATGTCGGAGACGTAGATCGCCTGAATGTCCTTGGGTTCATCCGGCAGACGGGTGAACGCAAGCGTGTCGCGCACCGAAGAGAACCAGACGGGCTCCATCAGGCTGGCGACGAAGATATGCCCCTTCGGCCCGGGGTGCTCGAGCACGTTCATGCCGCAATAATGGCCGATGTCCTCCGCGGTCATCCGCTGCGGCGGCGGAATTGTCGCGGCCTGTTTCTCGTTGCAGCCCGCAAGCACGAGCGGCAGCAACATCGCGCAAGCGATCGCCCAATGCCTCATAGCTCTCTCCGCGAAAAAGCGAGCGCGGCCAGCGCCAGCGGAACCATGGTCCAGCAGAGCAGGGCGGCCAGAAGAACTGGTACCGTCAGCGACGTGCTCTGCGCGAGGCCGGCCATGCCGGCAAAGGTGCTGACATTGGCGAACCCGGTGAGATTGATCAGCCGGTAGGCATCGGTCGGATTCGACAGCAGCATGGCGTTGAGCGCTGTCGCGGAGATGTTGCGTCCCTGGTCGAGCGCAAGCACGCCCAGCAGCGCCATGTCGTAGATCAGCACCAACAGCAGCCACAGCCCGATGCAGATGCCGGCCGCGGTTCCCCGGTCGCGCACGAGCGCGCTGACCAGATATCCGATCGCCACGAAAGCTGCGCCCAGCAGCACGGAGGAGCCGATCATCGCCATGAAGGCCAGCAGGCTGTCGCTATCGATGTGGCTGCCCGTCGCCGCCAATGCCCCGACGGCAAGCCCATAGCCGAGACAGGTCGCGAAGGCGAGAACGGCGAGATGACCCAGGAACTTGCCGAGCAATACCTGCCATCGCGCGACCGGATAGCTCAGCAGCAACAGCATCGTTCCGCGCTCCATCTCGCCGACGATCGCGTCGTGGGAGATCAGAAGCGCGATCAGCGGAACCAGAAAGATGGTCAGGCTCGACAGGCTGACGACGACAACGTCGAGCGCGCGAACGCCGACGTTCCCGGTTGGCGCGCTGCCGAGAAAGCTCAGCGACAGCGCAAGCCCGGCGAGCAGCAGCGTCGCCGCGAGCACCCAGCGATTGCGAATCGCCTGGTGGATCTCCTTGGCTGCGACGATCAGGACATTCATGATGCCTGCTCCGATTGCCTGAGGAAGTGAGCGTAAAGCTCATCCAGGGACGGGGGGACCACATCGACGTCCTCGACCGAATTGCCCGAGGCGGTCGCGCGGTGCAGCAGCTCGATCTTCCGCTCCGGCGCGGCGTCGATCTCGACGATGTGGCCATTGAGGCGGCGGCAGGTCACATCCTGCGGGGCCCAGCGCGGCAGCTCGCTCGGGGCGAGACCCGAAACCTTGAGGCGGATCCTGGTGGGGAGCTGGGCGAGGCGGCGAAGCTCTGCGATCGATCCGTCCGCGACCTTGATGCCTCGGTTCATGATGATGACCCGGCCGGCGCGCTCCTCGAGCTCGGTGAGCGCGTGAGATGACAGCAGCACGGTCGCACCGTCCGCGGCAAGCCGCTGGATGACATCGTAGAAGGTCTGACGCAGCTCTGGATCGAGTCCGGTGGTCGGCTCGTCCAGCAGTAGCACCCGCGGGCGCCCGATCAACGCCTGCGCAAGCCCCAGGCGCTGGCGCATGCCCTTCGAATAGGTGCCGACCCTGCGGCGGCTGGCGGCTCCCAGTCCGACGGTGTCGAGCAGATCGAGCGCCCTCGCCACCGGCTCGCGCTTGAGCCTGGCGTAGAACGCCTGCGTTTCGCGGGCGGTCAGAGCGGCATCGAATGAGACGTTCTCAGGCAAGTAACCGAGCTGGCGGCGGCCGGCGAATTCGCCGGCGGCTGGATTATCGCCGAGGACCTCGATGGAGCCGCTGGTCGGCCGTATCAGCCCCAGCATCAGTTTCATGAGCGTGGTCTTGCCGGCACCGTTGTGGCCGATCAGGGCCACCAGCTCGCCCTGGCTGAGCTCGAACGAGGCGCCGCGGACGGCTTTGACGCTTCCGTAATCTTTCGTGACGTCGGAGATGCGCACCGTCTTTGTCATCGTGCCTCCTTGGCCGTGCGGCGCGGAGGCGGGGAGATGAGAGGGTGGCTATCGATCACGCCTCCCGGCAGCAGCGCCGGGAATTGTGCCTGCGCCCAGCGGATCACCTGGACGGCGGGGCTGTTGATGAGGACCTTTGCTGCCGGCGCGGTCCACAGCACGCGATCGATGAGGTCGTTCGGCCGGTATGCGGTATCGGCGATTCCATCGCCGTTGAGGTCGAACGCCGGATTGTCGCTCCAGTAATTGCCGCGCCCGCCGGTCGACCAATCCAGGTTGCGGGTGCCGACATATTTCACCTGGTTGGCGTTGTTCACGAAGGCGTTGCCCGTGATCTCGTTGCCTTCGGAGCCGGCGGTGAAGTGCACGCCGATGGCGCAGTTCTCGAACCAGTTGTTGCGGAACTTGTTGTGATTGGCGTTGTAGATGAACACGCATTTCTCAGGGCCGTTCCGAAGCGGGCCCGCCCGCACCGCGGCCGGAAGCATGCCTCGCTCGTCGTCAGGGCCGTTGTCCGTCGCGTCCGTTGTCGAGCTCAGTGGGCCGCCTGTGACACGGTTGCCGTCGATCTCGGCGTAGTTCGCATAATTGAACAGGAATCCGTGGTCGCGATCGTGATCGGAGATGTTGCCGCGGATCACCAGCCGGTTCGAATACATGATGGCGTATCCGACATGGTTGCCGATCGAGACGTTGCCACTGACTTCGCTGTCATTGGTGTACATGTAATGGATCGCGAAGCGGACCTGGTCGAAACGATTGTTGATGAAGCGGTCCTTGCTGCTGGAGACCGAGAAGATGCCGTCGCGGCCGTAGCGGAAAGTGTTGTCATCGATGGTGACGTCGGGAGCATTCCAAAGCGAGATGCCGTTGCCGGCCTCGCTGAGACGTCCGCCGCGCAGTCCCTCGATGTCGTTGCGAGCGACCCGTGAACCGCGGGCACCGTGCACGTAGACGCCGAACAGGTTCTCCACCAGCCGGTTGTCTTCGATGGTGGCGCGTTCGGCCGTCTTCTGCAGGAAAATTCCGGAGTTCATGGCCTGCAGATCGCGGCCGGACCCCCGGATGGTCACGCCGCGAACCGTGACGCCCGGCGCGGTGACCGTGACGACGTTGTCGGCGCCGTCCCCGTCGAGCACCGCGCCCGGCCTGCCGACCAGCTGCAACGGACGATCGATGCGAACCGAGCCGTGATAGTCGCCGGGGGAGAGCTCGACGACGTCGCCGGCGCGCGCGTTATCCAGCAACGCCTGCAACGGCTGCCCCGGCGTAGCGGTCAGGGTCTCCGCGCTGGCGAAGCCGGACACCCCGGCGGCGACCAGCGCCGCCGGGAACATGCGCAACAAGACGTTCACGAGCTCGCTCCCGTCAGACCGACTTCGGCTCGACCAACATCCGGCCCTTCATCTCCATGTGCATGGCGTGGCAGAACCAGGAGCAATAATACCAGTAAACTCCCGGCTTGTTGGCCGTGAACGTAACAGATGCGGTGGCCATCGGCCCAATTTCCATCTGGATGCCGTAGTTCACGATGCAGAAGCCGTGGGTGAGATCCTCGACCGCATCGATATTGGTAATGTAGACGGTGACCTCGTCACCCTGCTTGACATCGAACTTCTCGAGGCCGAACGCCGGCGCGGTCGAGGTCATGTAGACGCGCACCTTGTTGCCGTCGCGAATGACCTTCGAGTCCGCCTCCAGATTGACGCCGTCCGCCTTGGCCTGCTTGACCGCATCCGCAAACATCGGATCCGCGCGGTCCCAGATCGAGATCGGGTTGATCTTGGAACGGTGGACGATGGTCGCGTCATGCGGCTCGGCGAAGCTCGGGCCGTCGTGCACCAGCTTCATCTGGTCGCCCGAGATGTCGATCAGCTGATCGTTTTCCGGCTTCAGCGGTCCGACGTTCAGGAACCGGTCCTTGGAGAACTTGTTCAGCGAGATCAGCCATTTCCCGTCCGCCTCCTTGGTCTGGCCCATGGAGCTGTGGTTGTGGCCGGGCTGATAATGCACGTCGAGCTTCTGAAGGATGGGATTGACCTTTTCTCCCTTGAAGGCGCGCTTGGCCAGGTCGATGTTCCATTTGACGACCTGGCTATCGAGGAACAGGGTGGTATAGGCGTTGCCCTTGCCGTCATAGGCCGTATGCAGAGGCCCGAGGCCGAGTTCGGGCTCGGCGACGACGACGTCGCGCGGTTTGATCTTGTCGTCAAACAACTGGTCGAACAGCCGCACGTCCATCACTGTCACGGTCGGGGAGAGCTTACCGGCGGCGACGATGTGGATGCCGTCTGGCGCCGTGTTCATGCCGTGCGGATTGTTCGAGACCGGAACGTAACGGGTATAGGCCGACCCCTTGCGGCCGTCGATCACGGGCACGCCGTTCATTTCCTTGAAGTCGCCTTTCTTGACGGCTTCCTCAATTCGCTTGATGTTGAAGATGACAACCCAATCCTGTTCGTTGGCCGTCATTTCGGCCAAGGTGACGCCTTCCTCGCCGTTGTAGCAGGTCGAGAAGGCATACTTGCCCTGGTAGTCAGCGTCGACGTTGTCGAGGTTGCCGCTGACGATCACCTGCCAGGCGACCTTCATCGTGTCGCCGTCGATCGCACTGAAGATCGACCGATATTGCTTGGGATCGTCCAGGACCTTGCCGTCGTTGGGCAGGGGCACACCATCCTCGCCGTTGGCGAACACATAACCGGTGCGCGGATATTTCTGCACCCTCAGGCCGTGGACCGTATGCTGGTTGGGCAGCTCGATGATCTTGTCGCACTTCATGACGTCGAGCCGCACCCGCGCGACGCGCGTGTTGGCCTTGTCGTTCATGAAGGCATAGCGGCCGTCATAAGTGCCATCCGTGAAGGAGATGTGGGGATGGTGGAGATCGCCGTTCATGAACGTGCCGCCGCGAGTCTTGAGGAATTCGCGGGTGGCCGGCTGCAGGCCCTCGGTCAGAACCTTCAGGCTTTCATTGGTCAGGCCCCAGCCGGTCGCGCTGCAGCGATTGAACACCGGAACGCGCATCAGCTCGCGCATCGAGGGGAGGCCGAGGATTCGCATCTCGCCGGACTGTCCGCTCGAGAAGAACACATAATATTCGTCGAGCTCGCCGGGCGCCACTTCGGCCTTTTGGAGTCCCGATCGCGCCGGCGGCGCCGCGGGGGTCTTCGTCTGAGCATCGGCGGGCGAGATCAATCCGCCGCCGTCCTTCATCGCGACGCCGCCCGCCAGGCCGACGCCCGCCGCAGCCGCCGTCGTTCCCAGTATCGTTCGCCGGCTGACGCCCTTGACTTTGTCGTTCTCGCTCATGATTGCCTCCTCGGCTTTCGGTTTCAGGTTTCGGGTGGAGAGGTGACGGGTGATGCGCTGACAGGTTTGCCGCCGGCGGTGATGACGGTCGCGGGACCCTTGCCGCTGGCGCGCATTGAGGGCGACGACAACGCCTGACGCTTCTCGCGCTTCAGCCGCACCTGGATCATGTGCGGGCAGCGATGGTCGTCGTAGTAGAGCTCCTGGCAATGCATGCAGTAGATGCATTCATTGACGTTGATATGTCCTTCCGGATGGATCGACTGCACTGGACATTCCTTGGCGCAGCGCTGGCACGGCGAGCCGCATTCCTGCCAGCGGCGAAGCCATTCGAACGTCCTCATGCGTCCGGGAATCGCAAGCGCCGCACCGAGCGGACAGAGGTAGCGGCAGAAGAAGCGCTCGATGGATAGGCCGATCACGAGCAGCGCGACCGCGTAGAGGACGAACGGCCATTGTCGCGCGAACTTCAGGATGATGGCCGTCTTGAACGGTTCGATCTCGGCGAACCGTTCGGCCATATCGACGGAGTAGAGCGACAAGCCGAACAGACCCAGGAAGACGATATATTTGATGGGCCAGAGCCGCTCGTGCAGGCCCCATGGCACCGTGATTTGAGGCACCTTCAACCACTTGGCGACTTGGTTGGTCAGCTCCTGCAGCGCGCCAAAGGGGCATAGCCAGCCGCAGAACGGACCGCGCCCCCAGAAGAGAAGACCTCCGGCCGTCGCAGCCCACAGGATGAAGATCAGCGGAGCGGCGAGAAAGAACTCCCAATGGAAGCCGGTCACCAGCGCGTTGGTGAAGGTGACGACGTTGACCACCGAGAGCTGGGCGTTGGCGTACCAGCCGAGCCAGACCAGGACGAAGGCGAGATAGCCTCGCCGGACCCAGTTGTAGAGCACCGGACGGCGCACCAGCAGGTTTTGGAAGAAGAAGATGCCGGTGAGGGCGGCCAGCATGAACGCTGTAATGCCGACAGAGACCGTGTTGGCACGCCATATCCGCATCCAGAGCGGCTCGTCCGTCTCCGCCGGCGAGGCTGCTGCCGGTGCCTGCGCTGCAGGGACCGCGGCGCTCTCCGGCACGGTCACCGCGCGCTGCTCGCGGCGCATGTACTGATCGGGCAGGGCGTAATTGATGTCGAATGTCAGGAACGCCTTGTCGCGTCCGCCCAGGCTTCGCTGCACGAGCAATTGCAGTTGCCAGGGCTGCGTCGGATCGAGCGTGAACTCGGGCGGCGTGACGAACAGCGCGATTTCCTTGAACTCGGGCGCGCCAGCAGCGGCCAGAGCGCCCAGCCGCGTATGGTTGCGGTCGCGAAAGCGCGTGCTGTTGCCGTCCTGCAAGATCTCGATGCGATCGAAAATGCCGCCGCGAACGTAGGCCGAGCCCTTGAAAGAGTAGGCGCCGTTGCCGGCCACGATGATGGCCTGCTGTCCCGGCTTCAGCCTGTCCTTCAGCCGTTGATAGCCGTCATCGCCGAGCAGGCTGCGCCCGATCGTCGGCGCGGTGACGAGCGCCGCATACAGGTCGATGAAGCTGTCGCTCGCATCGCCCGGCTCGGGATACTGGCTCGCCGCCGCGTTGCCGGACTTTGCGAAGGCCTCGTTGATGTCGCCGATCCCGAGATGAAGCCGGCGCACCGAGCCGTCGCCGACGAGGCTGTCCCAATCGCGCACTTCGCTATGTTCGAGATCGAGGGTCTTGATGACCGGGGGCAGGGCTGCCGATGCCGCTGCGCCGTCTCCGCCACCGACGCGACCGCTCCGGATCAGCTTGGACGCGGCGCGGACGATGCTGTCGCTCATCACCAGCACCGTGACGGTTGCGCCGCTGACGATATCGACCTGCGGCGGATTCTCGGCCCCGCTTGCGACCGGCTTCATGTCCTTGCCGATCAGAGAATTCATGGCCGCGACGATTCGGGCCTCGGGAATGCCGACCAGCACGATCGGTTCCTTATGGTCGACGAGCTTGATGCCGGTGATGACGCCTTTCGGATCGATCCCTGCCAGGATGTGGATCGGCTTGCCCGAGTATCCGACCGCGTTGGCGAAGTCGGAGTTCAGGAAGACAAATCCCTGCAGTTGGTCGCCGCGGTAGACCGGAATAATGGGCGGATCGCCCTGCGGCGTCCCAAAACGATCCGCACCGGGAAAAAACGCCGCGGGCGTGAGCTTCGGCATGTATGTTTGCAAGTCGCCGGCGGCGGATGCGGGCGAGATGCACGCAAGACACAGCAAGAGCAAGAATAGTGAGCTCGCGAGCGCGCGTGCTGCACGCCTCGCGAGGCCGTTTTTGTCGTGCGGCTGTTGCGACATTTCGATTCAAACGCGATCTGCGCGGCCGAGAGGGCCGCGTGTGCTGAAAGATACTTCGTCGATGATTTGTCGCCGCTGACGTGTCACACTCATCGTCAGCGACCGCATCTGTCAACTCCGCAAAACCCCTTATGCGGAACCGAATTAGTCGTCTGCATCTGGAGCCATCGTTATGCCATTCCTGCGCACGTCATTGCTGAGTGCCGAGCCCGGTCGTGTACCGAAGTCTCTCGACGAGCTCTTTGCGCTAGCGCACGCAATGGAGCAGGAGGCGGCAAATCGTTACGACGATTTGGCCAAAGAGATGCGCAAGCAGGGGAAGAATGATCTCGCCGATGTCTTTGCGCGACTAAGTTCCGCCGAGCGCGAGCACGTCGACAGCGTCGCGCGCTGGTCACAATCGCGTCGCGGCAAGGTTCCGGATCCCGTGCTGGTGCGCTGGCAGACGCCCGAAGCGATCGATGCGGAAGTCGCCGCGGACGCGAAGACATCCCGCTTGATGACGCCCTATCGCGCGCTCGCAATGGCCGTCCGCAATGAGGAGCGCGCCTTCGCTTTCTGGTCCTATCTCGCGGCCTATTCCGATGATCCCGAGATCAAGAGGGCGTCCGAGGCCATGGCGAGCGAAGAGCTTGGCCATGTTGCCGCGCTGCGAAAGGAGAGGCGTCGCGCTTACCATCATGAGCACGTGCGGGAACCCGCCGCTGGATCAGCCGCAACATCGCAGATCGATGCGCACAGGCTTGAGCTTCGCCTGGCAGACCAGCTCGCTGATCTCGAGCGGCACATGAGCGGGCCGGCCGCAGTCCGGACACGAGACCTTCGCGACGAGACGGTCAGGATGGCCGACGCTGCCGCCGATGTCGGCCGCTTTCCGGTCTCCCTGGCAGGAAAGGGTTCGCTGGAGATCGCCGAGGCGCTGGTCGACACTTATCTCGAAGGGGCCGAGCGCTCGAATGACGCTGCTCGCACCGAAGTCCTGCAACAGATGGCGGAGAGGGCAATCGCACGACTGGCCTGGCTTCGGTCGCTTTCGGCGGATTAGCGCTTGCGCTGACCCGGGCAACGCTGGCTTCCGTCCAACCCAGACTTCCGCCGACCCCGCACGCTGCGCCAACTGAGACCCTTGGCATGTCCTGCCAGTGGGTTCGCCACGGTCGGTTTCGGAGCTTGCACTGGGCGCGAGCTGCCGTCGCGCGTCGGTCTTCTGATGGGGCAAGGGGCAATTTGGGGGAGCCATCATTTGGGCCGTCCTGATCCGCCTCCCATATCCGTAATTCGCATAAGGTATATTATGGAATATATTATATACAATCAGATCAGATGTTTAGCCGAAATTGCTATCACTGGGCTTTCGCTTCCCTGCGATTTCCGGCCCCGGGTTGGTTCAGCTCGTCAGGACTTGACCGCTACTGTGCATGGGGTTGTTTTTCAGATTTTGAATTGGGCCGATGTCTTATTGCCGCGACCTTGTCGGGCTGCAATAAGCGAGCTCCGCGAGATCGCAGATGACCTTCAGGCCCGACGTCCGTATGGTCTGCGTCTCACAACAAGAACAATCTTCTGAGGAAGCACAGACCCATGAGTTTTTCCCGCCGCACGCTTCTAAAGGCCTCCGCCGCGACCGCCGTTTTTGGCGGCGTCAGCGCACCCTATGTGGCCCGTGCCCAGGCTGCCGAGTTCACCTACAAATACGCCAATAACCTGCCCGACACGCACCCGCTCAACATCCGCGCCAAGGAGATGGCTGCGGCGATCAAGAGCGAGACTGGCGGCAAGTTCGACCTCCAGATCTTCCCCAATAACCAGCTTGGCTCGGACACCGACATGCTGAGCCAGATCCGTTCCGGCGGCGTCGAGTTCTTCACGCTGTCCGGCCTGATTCTGTCGACCCTGGTGCCGGCGGCATCCATCAACGGCATCGGCTTCGCATTTCCGGATTACGACACGGTCTGGAAGGCCATGGACGGTGACCTCGGCGCTTATGTCCGCGGCGAGATCAAGAAGGCCGGCCTCGAGGTCATGGACAAGATCTGGGACAACGGCTTCCGCCAGACCACGTCGTCGACCAAGCCCATCAACGGTCCTGACGACTTCAAGGGTTTCAAGATCCGCGTGCCGGTATCGCCACTGTGGACCTCGATGTTCAAGGCCTTCGACGCCGCGCCCGCCTCGATCAATTTCGCCGAAGTCTATTCCGCGCTCCAGACCAAGATCGTCGAGGGCCAGGAGAACCCGCTGGCGATCATCTCGACCGCCAAGCTCTACGAGGTTCAGAAATACTGCTCGCTGACCAACCACATGTGGGACGGCTTCTGGTTCCTGGCCAATCGGAGAGCCTGGGAGAAACTCCCACAGGACGTGCGCACCATCGTCGCCAAGAACATCAACGCCGCCGCCATCAAGGAACGTGAGGATACGGCCAAGCTGAACGCTGGTCTCCAGCAGGAGCTCGCGGGCAAGGGCCTGACCTTCAACCAGCCCGCGGTCGCGCCCTTCCGCGACAAGCTGCGCACCGCCGGCTTCTACGCCGAGTGGAAGGGCAAGTATGGCGAGCAGGCCTGGGAGCTCTTGGAAAAGGCCGTCGGCAAACTGTCGTAACGCGTTGGGGCCGTCATGGCTCATACCGGGGTTCAGGTGAGCGAAATGATGGGCGAGGCGACCGTTCAGTCCCCTCGCCGATCCTCCGTGCTGGCCTCGCTCGAGCGCATCCTCGGCCTCGCCGTCGAAATCCCGGCGGCCATTCTGGTGGTCGTCGAGATCGCGATCCTGTTTGCCGGCGTCGTCGCGCGCTACGGCTTGCATCGGCCGCTGATCTGGTCCGATGAGCTCGCTTCGATCCTGTTCCTGTGGCTGGCGATGCTGGGCGCGGCAGTCGCATTTCGCCGCTCTGAGCACATGCGCATGACCGCGGTTGTCGCGCGTGCGCGGCCGGCCACGCGCGCTTATCTCGACCTCGTCGCCACCTGCGCAGCGTTGGCCTTCCTCGTGCTGATCATCTGGCCGGCCTGGGACTACGCCTACGAGGAAAGTTTCATCACCACGCCGGCGCTGCAGATCTCGAACATGTGGCGCGCCGTCGCGCTGCCGGTCGGGATCTGCCTGATGGCGGCGTTCGCGCTGGTCCGGCTGTTCCGCACTGCCGATTATCGCATGGTGCTGACGGCCGTGATCTCCGTTGTCGTCGTGGTCGGTTTGTTCTGGCTGGCACAGCCTTATTTGCGGCCTCTCGGCAATCTCAATCTCGTTATCTTCTTCGTCGGCGTCGCCGGCTTCTGCGTCTTCGCCGGCGTTCCCATCGCGTTCGGCTTTGGCCTCGCGATCTTCGGCTATCTGGCGCTCACCACGCCCACGCCGGTCATGGTGCTGGTCGGGCGGATGGACGAGGGCATGAGCCATCTGATCCTGCTGTCGGTGCCGCTGTTCGTCTTCCTGGGGCTTCTGATCGAGATGACCGGCATGGCCCGGGCGATGGTGGCGTTCCTGGGAAGCCTGCTCGGCCACGTCCGCGGCGGGCTGCACTACGTGCTGGTAGGCGCGATGTACCTGGTCTCCGGCATATCAGGCGCCAAGGCCGCCGACATGGCCGCGGTCGCGCCCGTGCTGTTTCCTGAAATGAAGCAGCGTGGTGCCAAGCCCGGCGATCTCGTCGCGCTGCTGGCGGCGACCGGCGCCCAAACCGAGACCATCCCGCCGAGCCTCGTGCTGATCACGATCGGCTCGGTCACCGGCGTCTCGATCGCGGCGCTGTTCACCGGCGGCCTGCTGCCTGGTGTCGTGCTCGCGATCACGCTGTGCATGCTGGTGCGCTGGCGTTACCGCCACGAGGACATGAGCCATGTCCGCCGCGCCACGGCCTCCGAGATTGGCAAGACCTTCATCGTCGCCCTGCCCGCGCTCGCGCTGCCTTTCGTGATCCGCTACGCCGTGGTCGAGGGCATCGCGACCGCAACCGAAGTCTCCACCATCGGCATCGTCTATGGCGCCCTGGTCGGCCTGTTGATCTATCGCCGCTTCGACTGGCGGCGGCTGTTTCCGATGCTGGTCGAAACGGCTGCGCTGTCGGGCGCGATCCTGCTGATCATCGGCACCGCCACCGGCATGGCCTGGGGCCTGACCCAATCAGGCTTCTCGCGCTCGCTAGCGGCAGCCATGACCGGATTGCCCGGGGGAGCTGCGACCTTCATCGCCGTATCCATCCTGGCCTTCACGATCCTCGGCAGCGTTCTGGAGGGCATCCCCGCGATCGTGCTGTTCGGACCCTTGCTATTTCCGATCGCCCGCGCCGTCGGCGTGCACGAGGTGCACTACGCCATGGTGATCATTCTGGCGATGGGTATCGGGCTATTCGCGCCGCCCTTCGGCGTCGGCTATTATGCGGCCTGCGCCATTGGACGCGTCGATCCAGCCGACGGCATCAGACCGATCTGGGGCTATCTGGTGGCGCTGCTGGTGGGATTGATCATCGTCGCGGTCTTCCCCTGGATTTCGATTGGATTCCTGTAAGCGCGGCGTCACGGAGGGTGTCGATGAGTGATCGGCAGAACCAGTACAATATCGGCCTCGACAAGACCCCTGCCAACTACGTGCCGCTATCGCCGCTGAGCTTCCTTGCGCGCAGCGCTGCGGTGTACCCGGATCACGTCAGCACGGTCTATGAGGGCCGCAGCTTCACCTGGGCGCAGACGCATGAGCGCTGTAAGCGCTTTGCGTCATATCTCGCCGGCAAGGGCATCGGCGTCGGCGACACCGTCGCGGCGATGCTGCCGAACATCCCGGCGATGAACGAAGCACATTTCGCGGTCCCGATGACGGGCGCCGTGCTCAACGCTCTCAACATCCGGCTCGATGCGCCCTCGATCGCGTTCCAGCTCGATCACGGCGGCGCCAGAATCATCCTGGTCGATCCCGAATTTTCCGGCGTGATCACCGATGCGCTGGCCCAGATGACCGGGCCAAAGCCGTTCGTGATCGACGTTGACGATGCCGCCTTCACGGGCGCCAAGCGCATCGGCGAGATCGAATATGAAGCGGCCGTCGCGCAAGGCGATCCGAATTTTGCAGCGATCGCGCCGGGCGATGAATGGGATGCGATCGCGCTGAGCTATACCTCGGGCACGACGGGCAATCCCAAGGGCGTCGTGACCCATCATCGCGGCGCCTATCTGAACGCCGTCAGCAACATCCTCGCCGGCAATCTCGGCCAGCATCCGGTCTATCTGTGGACCCTGCCGATGTTTCACTGCAATGGCTGGTGCTTCCCCTGGACCATGGCGGCAGCTGCCGGAATCAATGTCTGCCTGCGCAAGGTCGAGCCGACCAGGATCTTCGAGCTGATCAGGCAGCACGGCGTCACCCATATGTGCGGCGCGCCGATCGTCTACAACACGCTGATCAACGCACCCGATGCACCGAAAGGAAATGCGGCTCGCCGCGTGGTCGGCCTGATCGCCGGCGCGGCCCCGCCGGTCGCAGTCCTCGAAGGCGCCGAGCGCATCGGCATCAAGCTCACGCACGTCTATGGCCTGACCGAGGTCTACGGCCCCGCCTCCGTCTGCGCCGAGCAGCCCGGCTGGGACGATCTTCCCGCCGCCGAGCGCGCGCGCATGAAGCGCCGGCAGGGCGTGCCCTACCCGCTCGAGGAAAGCGTCACCGTCATCGATCCCAACACCATGCAGCAGGTCCCGCGCGACGGCGAGACGATCGGCGAGGTCATGTTTCGCGGCAACATCGTGATGAAGGGCTACCTCAAGAACGAGAAGGCGACCAAGGAAGCCTTCGAGGGCGGCTGGTTTCACACCGGCGATCTCGGCGTGCTCGACGAGCACGGCTACGTCACGATCAAGGACCGGTCCAAGGACATCATCATCTCGGGCGGCGAGAACGTCTCGTCCGTCGAAGTCGAGGATATCCTCTACAAGCACCCGGCCGTGCTGTTCGCCGCGGTGGTTGCCAAGCCTGATCCCAAATGGGGCGAAGTGCCTTGCGCCTTCGTCGAGCTGAAGGACGGCGCCAGCGCGACCGAAGCCGACATCATCGCCTTCTGCCGCACGCATATGAGCGGCTTCAAGACACCGAAGGCCGTCGTCTTCGGGCCGATCCCGAAGACGTCGACCGGCAAGATCCAGAAATTCCTGCTGCGCAACGAAGTCGGCTCGGCCAAAGCCATTTCGGCGTGAGAGAGACCGCATAACCTTCCGCCTGAGAGATTCAGGCGGAAGATCTCGTTCGCCGTCACATCTTCTTGTAGGCGTCGATGACGGCCTGGCCGTCCGCGCCGGCCTTCTTGAGCCAGTCGGCCGTGAGCTGCTCACCGATCTTCTCGAAACCGGCCTTCAGCGCCGGGCTTGGCGGCTCAACCGTCATGCCCTTGGCCTTGAGCTGCTCGATGTACCAATTGGCCTTGTCTTCCCAGGCCTTCCAGCCGCGCGTTTCCGCGGTAGCCGCGGCCTTGAGGACGGCCTCCTGGGTCGGCTTGTCGAGAGCCTCGAATGCCGCCTTGTTGACGAAGGTGTAGTCCTTCGGGATCCAGGCTTGCACATCGTAGAAATACTTGAGCGACTCCCAGGCCTTGGAATCGTAGCCCGTGCCGCCGGACGACATGAAGGAATTCACGACGCCCGTTGCGAGCGCTTGCGGAAGCTCTGCGGCCTGGATCGTGACGGCCTGGGCGCCGACCAACTCGCCGATACGCGCGGTGCCGACGTTATAGGCACGCCACTTCAGGCCCTTCATGTCCTCGATCGAGGCAAGCGGCTTGTTGGCGTACACGCCCTGCGGCGCCCACGGCACCGCGAACAGGAGCTTCAGGCCTTGCGCGTCCAGCTTCTTGGCGATCAGCGGCTTCGACGCCTGGTACAGCTTCATCGCCTGAGGGAAGCTCGTCGCAAGGAACGGCACGACGTCGATCCCGAACACAGGGTCTTCGTTCTCATGGATCGAGAGCAACAATTCGCCCATTTGCGCCTGCCCCGTCACGACCGCACGCTTGATGTCCGGGGCCTTGAACAGCGAGGCGTTCGGATGAACTGTGATGAGCAGCTTTCCGGAGGTCGCAGCTTCGACGTCCTTGGCGAAAGCGACCAGGTTTTCCGAGTGCGGATTGTCGATTGGATATGCCGCCGGCAGATTCCATTTGGTCTGGGCCATGACGGGCGGCGCGGCCAGCAACGCACCAGCGATTAGACCTGAGAGCAACAAGCGAGACGTCATCGAACTTCTCCTCACGGTAAAACGCAAAACCCTCAGTCGGGGAACGCGAGCTTGGGCAGAAACAGCACGATTTGCGGATATTCGGTGATGATGAACACGGCAGCCAGCAGCAGCACGAAGAACGGGAACGCGGCCCGCGCGACGGTCAGGGTGTCGCGGCCGCTCATGTTCTGCAGCACGAACAGGTTGAAGCCGACCGGCGGAGTGATCTGCGCCATCTCGACATGGATGATGAGGTAGACGCCGAACCAGACCAGATCGAGCCCGGCCTGCTTGACCATCGGCAGCACGATGACGGCCGTCAACACGATCATCGAGATGCCGTCGATCAGGCAACCGAGGATGATGTACATGATGCTCAGATACAGCGCGAGCATGCCCGGCGTGAGCTGTTGCCCCTGGACCCAGGTGGCGAGGGCCGCCGGAATGCCGGTATAGGCCATCGCGGCCGTGGTGTACGCGGCCCCCGCGAGAATGAGCATGATCATGCAGGTCAGACGCGTCGCGCTCATGACGCTCTCGACGAAGTTCTTGCGCGTGAGCGTTCCGCTCCACCATGCCAGCAGCAGCGCGCCGGCGACGCCCCACGCCGCGCATTCGGTCGCGGTCGCAAAGCCAAGCACGAGTGAGAGGAAGACCGCGAGGATCAGCAGCAGGCACGGCACGAGCTTGGCCGATTCCTTCAGCTTCTGCCGGAACGGCATGGGAGGATCGCGCGGCGGAATCTTCTTCGGGTTGAGCAGCGACCAGATGATGATGTAACCGGAGTAAAGCACCATCACGAGCGCACCCGGCAGGAAGCCGCCCAGGAACACCTGCAGGACCGAGACGTTGGCCGTGACCGCATAGACGACCATCGGGATCGACGGCGGGATCAGCAAGCCGAGCGTTCCGGAGCCAGCCAGAGAGCCGAGGCTGAGGCCCTTGTCGTAGCCGCGTCCGTCGAGCTCGGGGAGCGCGATCTTGCCGATCGTCGCGCAGGTCGCAGCCGAGGAGCCCGACACGGCCGCAAAGATGCCGCAGCCGATGACGTTCACATGCGTCAGCCGCCCCGGCAGCCATTGCACCCAGGGCGACAAGCCGCGGAACATCTCTTCCGATAACTTCGTCCTGAACAGGATTTCTCCCATCCAGATAAACAGCGGCAATGCGGCCAGCGTCCAGGACGAGCTCGCGCTCCAGGTGGTGGTGGCCAGCACGGAGCCGAGTGGCAGGCTCGTGGTCAGCGCCATCGCCACGAAACCGACCAGCCCAAGCGATACGGCGATCCAGACCCCGCTCCCCAGCAGCAGGATCATCACGCCGAGCAGGATGAACGAGAGTTCGATCATACCGAGATTGGCCATGATCAACCCCCGCCGCCCTGCGATATTCGCTCGATGAATTCGTCCGGCGTTTCGTCGGGCGAGCCCTGCTCGTAGCTTGGCCGGCCGCCACGCAGCACATTGACCATCTCGTCAATCACCGCGATCGACAGGATCGCGAGGCC
This sequence comes from Bradyrhizobium sp. UFLA06-24, assembly GCF_054967145.1. Taxonomy (NCBI): domain Bacteria; kingdom Pseudomonadati; phylum Pseudomonadota; class Alphaproteobacteria; order Hyphomicrobiales; family Nitrobacteraceae; genus Bradyrhizobium; species Bradyrhizobium sp. UFLA06-24. Next base: position 20,663 of record NZ_JADFUE010000045.1, on the reverse strand, counting down.
ACCGGCAAAGCCGATTTGGGGAATCCAGAGAGGAACGGCGACGACGCCCTGGGCCACGTCGTTGAAGCGCCAGGAATCGTAAGCCATCTGCGCGGCATACCGGGTAAAATAGAGAATGAAGACGGTGGCGATTCCGAGTGCGATAATCTCGGCGGCCTGCCGGGTCCGGCCGTGCAGACGCTCCAGCAGGAGTCCGACCCGGATCATCTCACCGCGCTTGAAGGTGTGAGCGAGGCCGAGAAACGCCATCGCGGCCATGCACCAGGACGCGAAATCGTCGCCGGCGGGGATGTTGATGGCAAATTGCCTGCCGACCGACATGACCATCATGATCGCGAAGATCGCGACCATGAAAATGCCGGCTGCGTAGCCTGCGCCGAGATAGAGAAGGTCAAGGGCGCGCCGCAGCAGCCCCGGTGCCTCGATGTCCTCATGCTCCGCCAATGCGGCCCCCAATCCTCACGCGTCCCGTCTTCAGCGCGTTACCGGTTCCGGCTGATTATCGCCGCCGTCCCCCGCCTGTCTTTCAGACGTTAGACCAACACGATCAGCGCCTTGCAGGCAAGGAACATGCCGGTCTGCTCCGGATTTTCCCCAACCGGGCTTACACCGTCTCCAGCCGCAATCCGTCATAGGCGGGCACCACGCCCGCCGGCAGTGTCTGCCGGATCACCTCGTAATCGACGTCGGCCGTCATGTTGGTGATGACGGCGCGCTTCGGCTTGAAACGCTCGATCCAGGACAGCGCATCGTTAATGCTGAAGTGACTAGGGTGGCCGGTATAGCGCAGGCCGTCGACGATCCAGAGATCGAGATTTTCCAAGGCGCCCCAGCTCTCGCGCGGGATGTCGTTGAGGTCGGGCGTGTAGGCGGCGTTGCCGATGCGGTAGCCGAGCGCGGGAATGTTGCCGTGCTGGACCAGGAAAGCCGTCATCGTCACCGCGCCCCCCTTCCCCAGAATGGCCTGGGTTTCGCCCGCCTCGATCGAATGCCGGGTGAGGATCGGCGGATAGTCGCTGCCCTCCGGCGAGATGAAGCAATAGGAGAACCGCGCCATGATGTCCTTGGCGGTCGACTGATTGAAGTAGGTCGGAATGCGCTTGCGCATGTGCAGGACGACGGAGCGCAGATCGTCCATGCCGTGGGTCTGGTCGGCATGCTCATGGGTCAGGAACACCGCGTCGATATGATCGACATTGGCATCAATGAGCTGCTCGCGCAGGTCGGGCGAGGTGTCGATCACGATACGCGTGGTGCCGTGGCTCGAAGTCTTTTCGACCAGCAGCGAGCAGCGGCGACGCCGGTTCTTGGGATTGTTGGGATCGCAGGCACCCCAGCCGAGCGCCGGGCGCGGCACGCCGGCGGAGGAGCCGCAACCCAGGATCGTCAGCGTCAGCATCATGCGGCTCAGAACCTCAGGCTTTTACCTTGGAGAACAAACGGAAGAAGTTTTCGCTGGTCTGGCGCGAAATCTCCTCGAGCGAAACGCCGCGTGTTTCAGCGAGCACCTTGGCGACCTCGACCACATAGGCCGGCTCGTTGCGCTTGCCTCGAAACTTGCCCGGCGCAAGATAGGGCGAGTCCGTTTCAACCAGGATACGATCGGACGGCAATTCGGCCGCCAGCGCGCGCAAGCTATCCGACTTCTTGAAGGTCAGGATGCCCGTGAAGCCGATGTAAAGCCCGAGCGACACCGCCTTCAGCGCCAGCTCGCGCCCGCCGGTGTAACAATGCAGCACCGCGCGGAACGATCCCTTCTCCGCCTCCTCTTCGAGAATGCGGGCGCAATCCCCGTCGGCCTCGCGGGTATGGATCACCAGCGGTAGGCCGGTTGCGCGCGCGGCGGCGATGTGGGCCCGAAAGCCCCTCGCCTGCGCTTCCGGCGAGCCGTTGTCGTAGAAATAGTCGAGCCCGGCTTCGCCGAGCGCGACCACCTTGGAGTGCTGCGTCAGCGCGATCAGCTCGTCCGGCGTGATGCCGTCTTCCTCGTCCGCATGGTGCGGATGGGTGCCGACCGAGCAATAGACGTCGTCGTAGCGCTCGGCGATCGCCAGAAGCTGATCGAGCTTTCGTACGCGCGTCGAGATCGTGACCATGCGGCCGATGCCAGCTGCGCGGGCACGTGAGACGATGCCGTCGAGATCTTCCGCGAAATCGGGAAAATCCAGATGGCAGTGACTATCGACCAGCATCGTGCGCGTGTCCTACGCCGCCGGCTCGACGTAACGTGGGAACGCCGGCGTCGGCGCGGGCAGCGTCGAGCCGGGCGCGATGCGCCTATCTCCGCCCAGCACGGCAAAGTTGCGCTCGCCTTCGGGGATGCCGAGGCTGTCGAGCAGCTTGCCGCAGGCAACCGGCATCGCCGGCTGCGCCAGGATCGCGATCTGGCGCACGACTTCGGCAGTGACATAGAGCACCGTCTTCTGCCTGACAGGATCGGTCTTGGCCAGAGCCCATGGCGCCTCGCCCGCGAAATAGCGGTTGGCCTCCGCGACCACGGCCCACACGGCATTGAGCCAGTGATGGATCTGCTGGGTCGACATGGCCTCGCGCGAGGTCGCGATCATGCCGTCGGCCATCGCCAGGATGGCCTTGTCGTTGTCGCTGAACGCGCCCGGCTCCGGCAGCACGCCGCCGAGCTGCTTGGCGATCATCGACAACGAGCGCTGCGCGAGATTGCCGAGGTCGTTGGCGAGATCGGCATTGATGCGCGCGACAATGGCTTCATGGTTGTAGTTGCCGTCCTGGCCGTAGGAGACCTCGCGCAGGAAGAAATAGCGCATCTGGTCGACGCCGTATTGGTCGGCGAGATTGAAGGGGTCGACGACGTTACCGACCGACTTCGACATCTTCTCGCCCCTGTTGAACAGGAAGCCATGGGCATAGATCCGCTTGGGCAATGCGATGCCAGCCGACAACAGGAACGCAGGCCAGTACACGGCGTGGAAGCGGATGATGTCCTTGCCGATGATATGCACATCGGCCGGCCAGTAACGCCAGTTCTTGTCGCTCTCGTCAGGAAAGCCGACCCCGGTGATGTAATTGGTCAGGGCGTCAACCCAAACATACATCACATGCTCCTCGTCGCCGGGCACCTTGACGCCCCAGTCGAATGTCGTGCGCGAGATCGAGAGATCGCGCAGACCGCCCTTGACGAAGCTCACCACCTCGTTGCGGCGCGAGTCCGGGCCGATGAAATCCGGATTGTCCGTGTACAGCTTCAGCAGCTTGTCCTGGTAAGCGGACAGGCGGAAGAAATAGCTCTTCTCCTCGACCCACTCGACCGGCGTGCCCTGCGGTCCCAGCCGTACGCCGTCGTCGTTCAGACGCGTCTCGTCCTCTGCGTAATAGGCCTCGTCACGCACCGAGTACCAGCCGGAATAACTGTCGAGATAGATGTCGCCATTCGCCTCCATGCGCCGCCAGATCTCCTGGCTCGATCGATGGTGCTGTTCCTCGGTCGTGCGAATGAACCGGTCGAAGGAGACGTTCAGACGCTCGTCCATCTCCTTGAAGCGGCCGGCGTTGCGGGTTGCCAGCGCAGACGGGGTCAGGCTTTCGTTCTGCGCCGTCTGAACCATCTTCTGGCCGTGCTCGTCGGTGCCGGTGAGAAAGAACACGTCCTTGCCGTCGAGCCGCGCGAACCGCGCCAGCACGTCGGCCGAGATCGCCTCATAAGCATGCCCGATATGCGGGGCGCCATTGGGATAGGCAATAGCAGTAGAGATGTAGAAGACGTTGTCGCGGGCGGACGCAGCCGGTTTCGGGGCCGTCACGGGCTTCGGCGCAGGCGGCGTCTTGGCCTTCGCGACCTTGGGCTTCACGACTTTCGACGGAGCGACCGCGGGAGGTGGTGCAGACACCCTCGCCTTCTTGGCCGTCGTTTTCGCCGGTGCCTTCGCGGATTTTTTGACGGCCTTCTTGGCCGCTGTCTTCTTGGTGACCGCCTGCTTCTTCGCCGCCTTCTTCGTCGGCTTCGCGGCGCTCGTCTTCACGCCCTTCTTGGCGGCAGCCTTCTTGCTCTTCTTGACCTTGTTGACCTTCTTGGCCGCTTTGGACACGCGCGCCTTTACGGCCCTCTTAGCGGTCTTCTTGGTGGACTTCTTCGCAGCCTTCTTGCCGCTCTTGCCCTTGACGGTCTTCTTAGCTCGTGTTGCCACGACGAATTCCTTTACCGGCTTCCCGAAATCTGGAAACGAATTTGCGTTTGGTCATTGTTCGAGCATGATTTCTTGGAAAGCCGCTCCGCACTCTTCCGTCATGCTCTAGCGCGTTGCGTCCGCCAGCCAGCCGAACACCGAGAAAACCAAGGGCTTTCGCTCCAGATTGTAGGTTTCGGTGTCGCGCGCGGCGCGGACGATCTTTTCCCATACCTCGCTCAAGCGCGCAAGGCGCGGCAGGTTCTGGTTGGCATTGGCCTCGTCCGCGTGCAGGCGTTCCGCAATCCAGCGATCGATGCCGTCGACGAAGGCTGCAAGCGCGACGCGATCGCTGCTGCCGAGCGAATCGCCAAGCGTGTGCAATTCGCGCGGATCGACCTCCGGCAGTCGAGCCAGCAGCGCCGCGGTGCGCTGCTGGAGTTTGAGCGCATCGCCGCCGAGCAGGGTCAGCGCGCGTGCGACACTGCCCTCGGAGGCATCGGCCGCCTCGCGCAGCGCCTGATCTGATGGAGCAAGGCCTGCAGCCGCCGCGGCCGCGCCAATCACCTCATCGGTCGTCAGCGACCGCAGGCGCAGCTTGCGGCAACGCGACTGAATCGTGGCGAGGACGCGTGCGGGCGCGTGGCTCACCAGCAGAAACAGTGACCGCTGCGGCGGCTCCTCTAGGATCTTCAGCAGCGCATTTGCCGCATTCGGATTGAGCTCGTCGACGGTGTCGACGATGCAAACGCGCCAGCCTTCCGCTGCGGCCGTCGAGCCGAAGAACGCGATGGTCTCGCGCGTCTCGTCCACGGTGATCACCGTGCGCATCACGCCGCGATCGTTGGCGGTGCGCTCGAGCGTCAGCAGACCGCCATGGGAGCCCGCGGCGACCTGTCGCGCTACTGCATCATCAGGGTCGAGCGCGAGATCTCTGGCATCCTGCACGACAGGTGATAGCGGTTGGCCGTGGGCGAGCACGAACCGCGCCGCCCGATAGGCCAGCGTCGCCTTGCCGATGCCTTGCGGGCCGCCGATCAGCCAGGCATGCGGGATGCGCCCGCTGCGATAGGCAGTCAGCAGCGCGCTTTCGGCCTCGCGATGGCCGAACAGAAGGCTGGTCTCGCGCGGATGCGGTATGGCGCTCTCGCGCTCGGTCCGGCGAGGGCTCATACGGACACCACCGATGCTGGCGTCGGCAGGAGGCGCTCACGGAGTGCAGTCCAGACGCGGCCGGCGACCGTATCAGGATCCGAATTGGCATCGATCAGCACGCAGCGTGCCGGATCGTCCGTGGCGATTTTGCGATACGCCTCGCGCAGGCCCTGATGGAAGCTGAGCTTCTCGCTTTCGAACCGGTCAGGCGTGCCGCTGCCGCGCCGTGCCGCCGCGCGCGCCAGACCGATCTCCACGGGCAGATCGAGGATGATGGTGAGATCAGGCTTGAGATCGCCGATCGTGACCCGCTGCATGGCGTTGATCAACCCGACAGGGACGCTGCCGAGGCTGCCCTGGTAGGCGCGTGTCGAGTCGGCGAAACGGTCGCACAGCACCCAAATGCCCTGATTGAGCGCGGGCGCGATCCTGGTGCGGACATGGTCGTCGCGAGCGGCCGCAAACAGCAGCGTCTCGGCCTCGGGGCCGAGCAGCTTGCCCATCCCCGACAGCACCAGATGGCGCATGATCTCGGCGCCCGGCGAGCCGCCCGGCTCGCGGGTGACGATCGTACGGAGCCTGGCCGCATTGAGCCGATCGGCGAGCTTCTTGATCTGGGTCGACTTGCCCGTCCCCTCGCCGCCTTCAAAGGTGATGAAACGCCCGCGCCCGGACGACCGCTGTCCCTTGCTCTCACTCATGATCAGAGCTTCTCGGCACCTGCGCGGAACATGCCGATCACGAGTTCGCTGGCGCCGTCGATCGCGCGGCGCACGGTCGAGCCGGTGCCGATCGCTTCGGCTGTATAGACCGGCGTCTCCACAGCGATGGCCCCGCTGCGCCAGACCCTGACCACACCGACCTTCTGCCCTGCTTCAATCGGAGCGCGCACCGGACCGCTATAGACGATACGTGCGATCAGCTTGTCGCTGCCGTTCTTGTGCACCATCACCTTCACAGGCTCTTTCGCAACGAGCTTCACGGAGCGGCTATCGCCGCCGAACACCTTGGCATAGCCGACCGGCTGGTCAGCCGCGATCAGCGTGCGGCTCTCGAAATTGCGAAACCCCCATTCCAGCATCTTCTTGGCTTCGGTGGCCCGATCCTCGGAGTCTTCCAGGCCGTTGACAACAACGATCAATCGCGTGCCGTTCTGCACGGCCGAGCCGACCATGCCGTAACCGCCCTCCTTGGTGTAGCCGGTTTTCAGCCCGTCAGCGCCTTCCATCGAATTGAGCAGCGGATTGCGGTTCGGCTGCCGGATCTTGTTCCAGGTAAATTCCTTCTCGCCGAACAGTTTGTAGAATTCGGGGAAGTCCAGGATGATGTGACGGGCGAGCATGCCGAGTTCGCGCACCGTCATCTTGTTGCCGGGATCAGGCAAGCCGTTGGAATTGGCGAAGGTCGACTTGGTCATGCCGAGTTCGCGGGCGCGCTTGGTCATGAAGTCGGAAGCAAAGATCCGCTCGTTGCCGGCGATGCCTTCGGCGAGCGCGATGCAGGCATCATTACCGCTCTGGATGATGGCACCATGCAGCAGGTCGTCGACCGAAACCTTGCTGTTGATGGCCGCAAACATGGTCGAGGTGCCCGAGGGGGCCCCGCCCTTGCGCCAGGCGTTCTCGCTGATCCGGTATTCGTCGGTCAGCTTGACGTCGCCCTTCTTGATCGCATTGAACACCACCTCCGCCGTCATCAGCTTCATCATGCTGGAGGGCGCACGCAGCTCGTCGGCGTTCTTCTCGAACAGCACGCTGCCGCTGGAGGCCTCGATCAGGATCGCGGTGGGAGCATCGCCGTCGAAACCGACATCCTCGGTCTTCTTGGCGCCCTGGACGCTCTGGTTGGCGGCGTAGAGTCCTCCGCCCCAGCTCAGACTCGCCACAAGCGCTGCCGCGATCATCCCGCGCACCAGTACCCCGGCTGTAAACCCGGTATAACGGAGCGAGATGAGACGAAATGCCATGGCGAAGCCCTGAGAGCTGCGTTCTAACAGTCGGAACCGGTGCGAACAATACGAGTAGGCGCTTGCCACGGAGATTGCACGATTCGCGGCGCGTCTCTATCGTGGCACCTCATGTTTTTCGACTAAACCTCTGAAACAAGGCGGAAAAGCGATGTCCACCACCCGGGTGATCAAGGCCAATGGAATCGACCTGTTCATCCGCGAGGCGGGTCAAGGGCCGCTGGTGGTGCTGTGCCATGGCTGGCCGGAATTGTCCTATTCCTGGCGGCACCAGATCCCGGCGCTCGCGGCTGCCGGATTTCACGTCGTCGCGCCGGACATGCGCGGCTACGGCCAGAGCGCAGCGCCCCCTGACGCGGCGGCCTATTCGATCTTCGACCTTGTCGGCGACGTCGTCGGCCTGGTCCAGGCGCTCGGCGCGACCAAGGCGATGGTGGTCGGCCACGATTGGGGGGCGCCGGTCGCCTGGCACGCCGCGCTATTCCGACCTGACATTTTCACGGCCGTCGCGGGCCTCAGCGTGCCACCGCCGTTCCGCGGGCGCGGCAGGCCGCTTGAGCTGCTCCGCCAAGGCGGCATCACCAATTTCTACTGGCAGTACTTTCAGACGCCTGGCATCGCAGAGGCCGAGTTCGAGCATGACGTCGCCCGCACCATGCGCATCGTGCTTGGCGGGCGCGGATTGGCCGATCCCACTGCCGCGATGTTCGTACAGGAGGGCAAGGGCTTTCTCGGTCACGCGACTGTCGAGGAGCCGCTACCGACGTGGCTGAGCGAGGACGATCTCGCTCATTTCATCGAGAGCTTCCGCGCGTCCGGATTCCGCGGCGGCCTGAATTGGTACCGCAACATCGATCGCAATTGGGAGCTGACTGCGCCCTGGCAAGATGCGCAAATCCACCAGCCCTCGCTCTTCATCGCCGGCGCGCAGGACGCCGTCATCACCGGCCTGATCGGCGCCAAGCGCGTCAACGAGCTGGAGCGCGTGCTGCCCAATCTCACGCGAAAGCTGATCATCGAGGGCGCCGGCCACTGGGTGCAGCAGGAACGGCCGGAGGATGTAAATATTGCGCTGCTCAGATTCCTGCGCGAGGCGGCTCCACAGCTAAGCGGCACCGCGTAGTCTGGGGATCAGTACAGACCGCGGCCAGTCAGGATGCTGCGCGCTTCGGCTGCGCCGTCGTCGGATCCGGCAGGAGAATTGCCGGCATAGCGGCCGTCCTCGTCATAGGACACCTGCCGGGCATTCCGCAGCGCCCGCCCCCGGCCGCGGCTCGAGGCCGACAGTTCCGAGGTTGCGTTGATCGAGGCGACGTCCGCCGAGGTATTACCGAGGCTGTAGGGCCGCCCCTCCGGCATCGGGACTTCGCCCCGGATGGCGCCACGGCTAGAGGACGGCAGCTCCGGCACGAAGGGCCTTGCCGAGGCGACCCGGACCATCGAAGGCGACGGGGCCGGAACGCCGGTGCGCAGGGTCGCCATCAACTGGCGGTCGTCGGAGCCTTCGAGCGGCGCCCGGCCGACATATTCGACCCGGACCTTCGCAACGCCATTGCCTTTGAATTCAAGTAGTTCGGCGGCTTTGTTCGAGACGTCGATGAGACGGTTGCCGTGATAGGGGCCACGATCATTGACGCGGACGATCAGCGACTTACCGTTGGAGAGGTTGGTCACGCGCGCATAGGACGGCATCGGCAGGGTCGGATGCGCCGCCGTCAGGGAGCCCATGTCGAATACTTCGCCATTGGCGGTCAGACGGCCGTGGAAATCGTCGCCGTACCAGGACGCCATACCCTCGGCCCGGTAGTTGACGTCCTCCTCCGGCACATAGGTCCGGCCTCCCACCACATAGGGCTTGCCGACGCGATAGGTGCCGCCGCCCTTCGGGACGGGATCGCCCCAGGCCACGACGCGCGGGCTCGACGACACGCCGTATTTGGGATCGACCCGGCTGGCGAACTTGTTGGAGGAGGCGCAATTGGCGAGCGCGAGGCAAGTGCCGACCACCGCAACGCTGCGCGCGGCCCGCACCACCGAATCTGACCGTCGGATCCCCATTCGCCCCAAATACCATTTCGCCGGAGACGGCCCCAATCCGCTTGGCGGCGGAGAGCACCGTCCGGTCCTCAAGCTCCGCGGCGGCCCACCACCGTCCCAGAGGTGGTAACGATAACGCAACCCGAACACGGCGGAAATGGGGAGCTCACAGCGTTCGCGCCGGGATGGTAAACAGGACGTCTAGCATTCTCCGTTGATCTACGGGGCGCGAGGGCCTCCTCTGTGCCAGTCCCGCACAAGCTGTTGCGCCAAAAGCTCACTCCACCCCTGATATCACGCGCTTCACCGGAATTCTTTTGACTGTGCAAGGTCGCCCGCGTCTTCTCGCGTGCAGGGGCGGGATTGGAATTTAACGATGATCGAGACGGTTTCGGCACTGATGGGTCTGGTAAGCGCGGGGATCTTCCTGGCCCATGCGTTTGAAGGTTACCGCACGAGGGCCTGACGGCACTCGCGCGGGCGACATTGCATCACCTCTTCAAGACGGCGCGTTCGGACAATTTTAATCAATCCGATCGAGCATCGAAGACGAGAGCAGCAGGTGTCCCATGCGCAAACATGACCTCGTATCCGATGGCTTTCTGGCTTTGACCGCTGGCGGTCTGGTCCTGCTCTGCTCGAGCCTCGTGGCCTTGGCCTTCGGCTGATCCATCGAACCCAAGAATGCCGCGGCGTGCGCGCCGCTCAGCGCAACCCCAGCGGCGATCTGCGATAGAGGCTGCCGCGCGCTTCACCGAGGCAGACGAAGCTGCCGTCGAAGCCTTGGGCATAGAGCTTCTGCCCCTTGCGGTAATAGATGCCCTTCCTGAAGTCCAGCCATACCACGACGTCGCCGGGGCAATGCCGCTGCGCCTGCGCCTCATAGCGGAACGGCGTCAGCGGTGTCGCGGAGACCTTGCCGGCGCCGAGAACAATCGCTGCGCTCGCGAGCGCGAGCCTGCCAATCCATTCGCCAAAGCCGCCGCGCAGCACGGCCCGTCTCCCCTCAGCTCCCTGCGGTACGCCACGATAGCACGAAGATCGTACGCCGAACTAACCGGCCTGCCGCGATGCGGCCTCGAGCTGCGCCAGCGCCTGATGCAGGCACTCCTGGAGTTTCTGCGCGACCTGCTCGCGGGAAATCCCCTTGGCAGCGAGGTCGGCCGAGACCTTGTTCAGGGTCTCGTCCATCGTCTGGCTCGCCAGATTCTCCGTGACCAGCGCAGTCGCGTAAGCCGCCGCCGCGTCGCCCTCGAGTCCGAGCTGGCCGGCGGCCCACAGCCCGAGCAGCTTGTTCGACCGCGCCGCGGCCTTGAACATGAGCTCCTCCTCGTGGGCGAATTTGGCCTCAAAGCCCTGCTCGCGCTTGTCGAACGTGGTCATGGTCAGCTCCATTTGCGTTGTGCCGAGGGGATCCCGATGGGGAGTGAAATTCTCCGTGGTTCTCGTCAATTGAGGATCATTTGAAGCTTCCGACCGAAGGCAGGCGCCGTCAAGCCGCCGGTCGGACCGGGGCGGCGGCAGCGTCACGTTCGGACCAGCTCCAGCGCCTAAATGATATATTTACGATTCGTTAAGCAGACTCACGGCCGCATGATCCCGGGAAAATCGAGAGCCGATGCATGAACAGAGAGCTTCGGGATTTTCGACGGCTTGAGCGCGTGTGCCTGGAGCAGGCCGCGCTGTCGACCATGGACCTCGCGCGGTCGGGCCTGCTCAAGGTTGCCGATGATTGCCGCCTCGCGGCCGAAGCCATCGAGTCACAGCCGGTGCATCGCGGGGCCATCGGCCTCGCCGTCGAGGCCCTCAGGCTGGTGCTGACGGTCGCCCGCCCTCCCCGCCGGCACTGACGCCTGGCCGGGCAAGTCCGATCAGCCTTTCGCTGCAGCCGCCTCTCGCGCCAGCCGCTCGGCCTTCAGCCGCTCGCGATTGGCGTGAAATGCCTTCTGCGCCTCCTCATGGTCGCGCATGGCCTTCTCGGCCTCTATCCGGCGAGCCGCATCGCGGGCCTGGCGCTGTTCGGGAGTCAGGGGTTTGCGTCGGAAGGAAAGGTCTTCAGTCATGCCGAGGCAACGCGGCGGTGAGGAAAAGGTTCCACTTCGCCCAAATCCCGAAAACAACCCCATGCACAGTAGGTGGTGCACGTCGGAGCAAGGACTTACCGGCCCAACCGACCCGCCCCAGCAAAAACCCTTTGACGCGTCGGGCAAAACAGGAGCATAATGCTATTATTCCGAATTTTGAGGAACAAGGTTCTAGTCGAAATAAGTCGTATAGATCGGGTCGGTGCTCGCCTGGAATACGGAAAGCCCCTGCGGCATCGGCAGCGCCGCGTGTTGCGACAGGCTCAACAGCTGATCCTCAGCTTGTTTGATCGGCAAGAACTGCCATGGCGCGTCCACGCAGGCAAACATGCCCGACGATCGCTGCAGCAAGCGGAAACCCGATATCGTACCGTCGAAAAAGGTGGCTTGGTTGGCGTGGAATGGGCGCCATTTCTGGCGCTCGGAGTCGGTCCAGTCTGCCTGGACGATGGCACCGGAAGCTGAACCCGTCAGGTACCGGTTGGTCGCAGTGAAGCGCATGCGGAAGCAGCCGCACTGGTCGCCGGACAACCGCTCGAACGCCACACTCTGCCCGGCGTCCTTGCCGAATCCGACCGTCTCGCCCGGACCGGCCTGCAATCGATAATCGAGGGTCTCGTCATTCGCATCCGCGACGGCCACCCTCATCCAGCCAAGGTCGGTCGTGGTTGGCGTAACGTCGAAACGTCGAGCCGGAAGAGCTCGTGCTGCGCTCGCCGCCAGATCCTGCCACTCGGTTTGTGCTTCGGTGAGGCCCAGTTGGGCGATGAATTCCGGAGCGTATTCCACGTCCTGGCTCAAGGCGCGCGCGACACTGGCGGCATCGTCACCGAACGCCCTCCAGGCGCCTTCGACCTGCTCGAACACCGTGGTGGACTGAAGCATCGCCTGCTCCATCGGTCCCTGCGACTCGTAGGGGTCGACGTCCCAGATATTGTATTGTCGGTCGTATTGGACGATCCGCTGCACGATGACCTGAATCTGGGATGACAGCTGGTCGACGAGGACGGCGAGCGCCGCCCAGGTCTGCCTCTGCTCGCGAGCCTGCGAAACCAGGGCGTCGATGATCGAGACGGCTTGCTGCCGACTCTCGGGCTTGACGTCCGCGTTCGCGAGCAAGGCGCGCAGCGTTTGGCACGACGCCGAGGCGAGCGTGGAATAGCGCTGCAGGGCATTGATCGCTGCGATGGCCTGAGGCCGGACGGTGCCGAACCATCGTGCCGCCATCTGATGGGCGTCGGCACAGCAGCGTACCAGTGCCGCATCGGAGCCGCGTCCCGCAAGACGCATGTAGATGTTGACCCCCGACTGAGTGTCGGGAAGATCAAACAGCTTGAACATGATCCCGTCAGGTGCGCCGACATTGGCGAACGAGGCGACAAGTTCGGTGATGCGGGCCGGTCGCAGGCTTGAACCGGGTTGCTTGACGCCTACGTCACTCATCTCCAATCCTCCTGCTCAATCCGATCATGAAAGGGATCACGCCCCCGATCGGCTGCGGCCGCCGGGCCTTCGCTGGCCGGGTAGGCCACCTGATTTGCTGCTTCATCAGCCGGGCGTCCGGATGGGAACGACGTTTGCACCCTTTGCAGCGCTAACTGCGTATGCGGCCCAGGCCTCCATCAGCTCGCGACGCTTCGATAAGTCTTGCCAACGCCCCAAGGGCCACTCAGCAACACGGCATAATCGAAATCGCTGCCTTGATCGCAATAGTCCCTCCGCACACATTGAATCCGGGCGACACTACACAACTCATTCGCGCTTTTATGCTTCTTTCGCGGCGAGCCCTTTTTGACGATGGGCTTTGAGGGGTGCTGCACGTCCTTTGCCTGGTCACCGCCGCGACAGTTCGAATGTACCTGCCCCGTTCGGGCGAATCTTAAATTGCTAGACGCGTTTCAGAGGGCTGCTCTGGTTAGTCGACGCTGGTGAGTCAAAAGTTGAAAATGTTGAAATAAATGGATTTTTCGGCCTTGACTGGCGGAAGGGGTGGGATTCGAACCCACGGTACCCTTGCGGGCACGCCGGTTTTCAAGACCGGTGCCTTAAACCACTCGGCCACCCTTCCCTCGCGGAGCGATCAGGCACTTAGCCTAGAGGACGAACCAACGCAACGCGAACTTGGACCCAGATAGGACCCGAATGGTTCAGGACCCGGGAAACCAGTAGCGAAGGCCGGAGAGCGTCGAGGTCAGCGCCTCATCCGTCGGCTTCGCAGGCGTTCCAACTCTTTCTCCAGGCAAACGCGTCACGTCCATTCGCGGTGCCCCTCGCCTGCCGCTTCGCATGACCGCGTGATCCGCACTTTCCCGGGGGTGCGCCAGTCGCTCCATTCAGTGGAGGTTCAGGGCGGAACACCTATTCACCCCTTCAGTTGCAGGGCGGTCCGCAACGTTGTTCGTGAGGATTGAAGTGAGACGGAGTGATCCATCCTATATCGTCATCGGCGCGACGATCGTGGTCGTGCTGACGACCTGGTACGGCTGGATCGCAAGAGCAGCGGCGGGCTGAACCCGCCGACCAAACTCGGAGTCAACGTTCCCAGGAACCTCTACCGAGGTCCGTCCGCCGAGCGTCGCATCTTTCCACCCAAAGAAAACGCGGCGCTCCAAAGGGCGCCGCGCAAGACCGTTCGTCGGCTACGTCGGCTCAGTAGCCGCAGGACGCGCAGTTCATCTGCACCGGGGCGTAGTAGGAATAACCCGGCGAGACCATCTCGACGCGTTGGCGCGTGGCGTATTGCGGCGGGATGCGCTCGTACTGAACGCTCGGCGGCGCCACCATCACGGTCTGCGGCACCATCACGGTGCGGTACTGCGCGGGCGTGCGGTGCGCGACGGTCGCGCCCGGCGACACCATCACGGTCTCATCAACGGTGCGGTATTGCGGCGGGACGTATTGCTGCTGATAGCAGGTCTGGCACGGCGGCGGCGCGTAGCAATTGTAGCAGCCGGCCGAGGCTGCGCCGGTCATCGAAATCGCGGCGACGGCTGTTGAGAAAACGACAGCGAGAGTACGAGACATTGTGGTGGTGCCCCAATTGCCCAAATGGATTTGCGAAGGTCGCGCGCAATATACGCCGCAAATTCCGGGGCTGCCGAACTTCGTCGGGGCATCCTTAATGCGAACGGCCGGCTCTCGCCGGCCGCTAACAGCTTGTTGACCATGCGCTCTGCCGCGCGAAGCGGGCGGCGCTCAGTTCGAGCGGCGCTTCACCTCGCGCACGGCGCCGCGCGCGGCGCTGGTGGTGAGCGCAGCATAGGCCTGCAGCGCGGTGGAGACCTGGCGCTTGCGGGCGGCGGGCTGCCAGGCGGCCTCGCCCTTCGCCTCCTCCGCGGCACGGCGGCTCGCGAGCTCCTCGTCGGAGATCTCGAGGTTGATGCTGCGGTTCGGGATGTCGATGGCGATGCGGTCGCCGGTCCGCACCAGGGCGATGTTGCCGCCTTCGGCCGCTTCCGGCGACAGATGGCCGATCGACAGACCGGACGAGCCGCCGGAGAAACGGCCATCGGTGACGAGAGCGCAGGCTTTGCCGAGGCCCATCGATTTCAGATAGCTGGTCGGATACAGCATCTCCTGCATGCCGGGGCCGCCGCGCGGGCCTTCATAGATGATGACGACGACTTCGCCGGCGAGAACCTTGCCGCCGAGGATTCCTTCGACGGCCGCGTCCTGGCTTTCGAACACGCGCGCGGGGCCGGAGAATTTCAGGATGGAGGAGTCGACACCGGCGGTCTTCACGATGCAGCCGTCCTGCGCGAGGTTGCCGTAGAGCACGGCAAGGCCGCCGTCCTTGCTGAAGGCGTGCGCGAGATCGCGCACGGCGCCCTTCTCGCGGTCGGTATCGAGCTCGTCGTAGCGGCGCTCCTGGCTGAACGCGACCTGGGTCGGGATGCCGCCCGGCGACGCACGATAGAAGGTGCGCACCGTCTCGCTCTTGGTGCGCTTGATGTCCCAGCGCTCCAGCGCCTCTTTCATGGTCGGCGCATGCACGGTCGTCACAGAGGTGTCGATCAGGCCGGCGCGGTCGAGCTCGCCGAGAATGCCCAGGATGCCGCCGGCGCGATGCACGTCCTCGACATGCACGTCGGCGACCGAGGGAGCGACCTTGCAGAGCACGGGCACGCGGCGCGACAGACGGTCGATGTCCTGCATGGTGAAGGCGACCTGCCCTTCATGCGCGGCGGCGAGCAGATGCAGCACGGTGTTGGTCGAGCCGCCCATCGCGATGTCGAGCGTCATCGCGTTCTCGAACGCCTTGAAGTTGGCGATGTTACGCGGCAGCACGGAGGCATCGTCCTGCTCGTAATAGCGGCGGACGAGATCGACGATGGTGTGGCCGGCCTCGACGAACAGGCGCTTGCGGTCGGCGTGGGTCGCGACGACAGTGCCGTTGCCGGGCAGCGCGAGGCCGAGCGCCTCGGTCAGGCAGTTCATCGAGTTGGCGGTGAACATGCCCGAGCAGGAGCCGCAGGTCGGGCACGCCGAGCGCTCGATCACCTTGACGTCCTCGTCGCTGACCTTGGAATCGGCCGCGGCGACCATGGCATCGATCAGGTCGACGGCCTTGGTCTTGCCCTGCAGCTTGACCTTTCCGGCCTCCATTGGGCCGCCCGAGACGAACACGGCGGGGATGTTGAGCCGGAGCGCGGCCATCAGCATGCCGGGCGTGATCTTGTCGCAGTTGGAGATGCAGACGAGGCCGTCGGCGCAATGCGCGTTGGCCATGTACTCGACGCTGTCGGCGATCAATTCGCGCGACGGCAGGCTGTAGAGCATGCCGTCATGGCCCATGGCAATGCCGTCATCGACCGCGATGGTGTTGAACTCCTTGGCGACGCCGCCGGCCTGCTCGATCTCGCGGGCGACGAGCTGGCCGAGGTCCTTCAGGTGGACGTGACCGGGGACGAACTGGGTGAAGGAGTTGACCACCGCAATGATCGGCTTGCCGAAATCGCCGTCCTTCATGCCCGTCGCGCGCCAGAGGCCGCGCGCGCCCGCCATGTTGCGGCCGTGGGTGGTGGTGCGGGAGCGATAGGCTGGCATGGCGGTTTCCGTCCTCGGGTTGACCCGGCCGGGCGGAAAAATGGAAGCCGCCTCAGGCCTTTCCGGCCGGATAGCGCACGGGCCGGGCGGGCGCAACGGGAACTTGGGCCGGACAGGGCTCCCCTGCTCCCTGCGCGGGCTCTTCGTGGCTTGGATGCCCTACTGCAAGGTCGGATCCAGACGGTCGCGCAGCCAGTCGCCGATCACCGAGACCGCCAGCGTGGTCACGACGATGGTGGTGGCCGGCGCCAGCATGATCCAGGGCGCCCGGGTCAGGTATTCGCGGCCGTAGCCGACCATGTTACCGAGGCTGGTCATCGGCGGCTGCACGCCGAGGCCGAGGAAGGACAGGCCCGACTCCATCAGGATCACCTCGGGAAAGACCAGCGTGGTCGAGACGATCAGGGTAGAGGCGATGTTGGGCAGGATGTGGCGCAGGTAAATCCGCGACGGCGTCGCGCCGAGCTGGCGGACCGCGGCCGCGTAGCCCTGCGCATTGGCGGAGATGGCAAGACCGCGAGCGATGCGAGCATAGCGCTCCCAGCCGAACAGGCCCATCAGGCCGATCAGAAGCAGCAGCGAGTTGCCGAAGAAGGCGAGCACGGCAAGCGCCATGATCAGGAACGGCATGCTGGCCTGGAAGTCGGTCAGCATCAGCACGAACTGCTCGACGGCCCCGCGAAAATGCGCCGCGAGGAAGCCGAGCGTGGTGCCCACCACGGCCGAGATCGCGGTCGCGCCGAAGGCGATCAGCAGCGAGATTCGGATCGAGACGAGCAATCGCGACAGCACGTCGCGGCCGAGCTCGTCGGTGCCGAGCCAGTGCGCGACATTGCCGGGCGCCGCGAGCCGGTTGCGCAGGTCGAACTGGGTGTAGCCATAGGGCGCGATCTTCTCGGCAAGCGCCGCGATCACCAGCATCGCGACGATCCAGGCGATCGCCAGCACGACGGACACCGGAATGGCCGGCAGGCGGATGCGGCGGATCGTCGTGTCTCGCAGCGTGGCGTCGGTCATGCATGCGCTCCTTTGGCGCGCAGCCGCGGGTCGAGGAAGCCGTAGAGGAAATCGACGACCAGGTTCGAGGTGACCATGGTCAGCGCCACCAGCAAGAGAATGCATTGCACGACCGCGAGGTCGCGGTTGGCGACGGCAACGACGAGCAGGCGCCCGACCCCCGGCCACGAAAACACGCTTTCGACCACGACCGCGCCGGCGATCAGCGTGCCCACCATGAAGCCCAGAATGGTGACGGTCGGGATCGCCGCGTTCGGCAGCGCGTGCGAGGTCACGACCTTGCGCCACGGCACGCCCTTGGCCGAGGCCGTGCGGATATAGGGCTGGCCCAGCACCTCCAGCATGGCGCTGCGGGTGAAGCGCGCCAGCACGGCGGCGCCGCCGAGGCTGAGCGTCGCGATCGGGAGGATGGCGTGACGCCAGCTGTCCTGCCCGCCGGACGGCAGCCAGCCCAGCTGCACCGCGAAAACGAGGACGAGCAGCAGCGCAAGCACGAAACTCGGCACGGTGAAGCCGGCGACCGCTGTCATCATCACCGCACGATCGATCGCCGACCCCCGATGCAGCGCGGCGTAGATGCCGGCGGGAATGCCGAGCGCGACCTTGAAGACGAAGGCCGGCAGCGTCAGCGCCAGCGTCGCCGGAATGCGCTCCAGCACCAGCTCGATCGCGGGGCGCCCGTCGCGCATGGAGCGGCCGAGCTCGCCCTTGGCGATGGCGCCGAAGTAGTCGAGATATTGAAACCAGATGGGATCATCCAGGCCCCAGGCCTTGCGGAAGGCGGCGAGCACCTCCGGCGGCGCCTCCGGTCCCAGGATCATCAGCGCAGGATCGCCCGACAGGCGCAGCACGACGAAGGCGAAGGTGACGACGAGCACGATCGTCAGCGCGGCACGTCCGATGCGAATGGCCAGATATCGTCCCATCACGCCGCGTCCCGCGTTTGCGCGCCTGTCACGAGATGGCAGGCGACCTGACGGTCACTGCCGACGGCGGAGAGAACAGGCACCTCCCTCGCACAGCGCGCGATGGCGCGCGGGCAGCGCGGATGAAAGGCGCAGCCTTGAGGGCGCGCCGCCGGGTTCGGCGGATCGCCTGCCAGTACGATGCGGCCGGCGCTGCGTCGACCGGGCGCGGGCGAGGCCGAGACCAGCGCCTGCGTATAAGGATGTTCCGGACGCGCAAACAGATCGTCGGCGCTGCCGATCTCGACGATGCGGCCGAGATACATCACAGCGACCACATTGCTGATCTGCCTGACCACCCGCAGATCGTGGCTGATGAACAGCAGCGTGAGCCCAAGCTGTGCCTGGAGATCGCAGAGCAGGTTCACCACCTGCGCCTGGATCGAGACGTCGAGCGCGCTGACCGGCTCGTCGCAGACGAGGAAATCCGGCTTCGTTGCGAGCGCCCGCGCCAGCACGACGCGCTGACGCTGACCGCCGGAGAGCGCGCCGGGATAGCGCGCGCCATGCGCCGGCGTGAGCTCGACGGACTGCAGCAATTCACGGACGCGCTCCTCGCGCTCGGCCGGTGTGCCGAGACCATGAATGTCGAGGGGCTCGCGGATTTGCGTCGCGACCGGCAAGCGCCGGTCCAGTGCGCCGAGCGGGTCCTGAAAGATCATCTGCATGCGCGCGCGTTGCGCCCGCCACGCCTGTGTTCCCAGCACGGCCGTCGGCTTGCCGTCGAACCTGACATCGCCGCGATCAGGCGCCTCGAGGCCGAGCACCATACGGCCCGTGGTTGATTTGCCCGAACCGGACTCGCCGACGAGGCCGAGCGTTTCACCCTTGCGGATGCTGAGCGAGACGCCGTCGACGGCATGAACGGCCGCGGCCCGGCCGAACATTCCGGAGCGCATGGCGTAGCTGCGCGAGATCGCGGACACCTCGACGAGCGGCGGGCTCATTCGGCGGCGATCCCGAGCAGTGCATGGCGTGAGGCTTCGGCACGGATGCAGGCAACGGCGCGACGGTCCGCGATCGGCGCGAGCGTCGGAGCCGCAGCGCCGCAAGCTTCAGCAGCAAACGTACAACGCGGCGCAAAGGCGCAGCCATCAGGCATGTGCGCGGGATCCGGCACGGTGCCTGGGATCGCGGTGAGACGGCGGCGTGGTCCGTCGAGCGGCGGCAGCGCGCCGATCAGACCCTGCGCATAGGGATGCACGGGGTCGGCAAAGAGCTGGTTGCTGGGCGCCTGCTCCACTATGCGGCCGGCATACATCACAGCGACGCGGTCGCAGTTCTCGGCGACGACGCCGAGATCGTGGCTGATCAGCACCATGGCCATGCTCATCTCACGGCGGATGCTGGAGAGCAGCTCCAGAATTTGCGCCTGGATGGTAGCATCGAGCGCGGTGGTCGGCTCGTCCGCGATCAGCACGTCAGGATTTCCAGCGAGCGCCATCGCGATCATGATGCGCTGGACCTGGCCGCCGGAGAACTCGTGCGGATAGGCCGACAGCCGCCGGCCTGCATCGGGAATGCCGACAAGGTTCAGCAGCCGCAGCGCTTCGGCCTTCACAGCCGCGCCCTGGAGATCGCGATGCAACGCCAGCGCCTCGCAGAGCTGCTTTCTGATGGTCAGCACGGGATTAAGCGCGCTTGCCGGGTCCTGGAAGATCATGGCGATCCGCCCGCCCCTGATCCGGTCGAGCTCGGAGGTCGGCGCGTCAACAAGTTCGCGCCCATCGAGCCGGACAGAGCCCGTGACCTTCGCATGCCGCGGCAACAGGCCGAGCGCGGCAAGCCATGTCACCGATTTGCCGGAACCGGACTCCCCGACGAGGCCGAGAGCCTCGCCCTTGCTCAGAGCGAGATCGACGCCGCGCAGGACGGCCACGCCGTTGAAGGCGACGCTCAGGCCCTGGATGCTAACCAGCGACGCCACGGCCTAGGCCTCGAAATTGCCGGCGCGGAAATCCATCGCGAACGCCGGCGAGGCCTTCCACTTGATGGACCTCGGCTTGGCCGTGAAGGTCGCGTTCTGGTGCAGCACCGTGTAGGCGGGGTCTTCGCGCTCGGCGATCTCCAGCATGCGGCGGAACGCCTTCTTGCGCGCCGGGCGGTCGGTCGAGGTCTCCAGGAATTCGGAGAGCTGGTTCAGCTCGGTGTTGGTCCACTCCCCGATCTGCTGCTGCTGGCCGTTCGGGCCATGCTGGGCGACCAGCGACGACACCGGATCGTTGAAGGCGGCCGAGTTTGACCAGTCCCGCAC
>NZ_JADFUE010000044.1:0-55081 GCF_054967145.1 Bradyrhizobium sp. UFLA06-24 | reverse complement strand
GTTCAGGACCGAGCCCTCGGAAGGGAGCGGCGGTCGCGCCATCGTCTGGCCGCGTGGCCGCGTGCTCGGCGGTTCCTCGTCGATCAATGGGTTGATCTTCATCCGCGGCCAGCACGAAGACTTCGACGATTGGGAACGCCTTGGCGCCGAGGGTTGGAGCTATCGCGAGCTCCTGCCGTATTTTCGGCGCTACGAACGTTACCGTGGAGGCGAGAGCCAGTTTCACGGCGGACTCGGGGAGTTCGAGGTCTCCGATCTCCGCAACGACAACCAGGCATCGAAGGCCTGGGTCGAGGCGGGTGTAGAGTTCGGCCTGCCGCGCAATCCCGACTTCAACGGTGCCACGACGCTGGGCGTCGGCACCTACCAGCTCGGAATCGGGCGGCACTGGCGGACCAGTTCGGCCTCCGCGTTTCTGCGCCCCGTCGCCAGCCGTCCTAATCTCACCATCATCACCCATGCGCAGGTCAGCAGGGTCGTTTTCAACGGTCGCGTCGCGACCGGCGTCGAGTGGATCAGCAAGGGGCAGGTCCACAGCGCGACGGCTGATCGTGAGATCATCCTGTCCGGGGGCGCGCTGCAGTCGCCGCAGATCCTCCAGCTCTCCGGCGTTGGTCCAGCCGATCTGCTGCGCAAGCTCGGCATTCCCGTTATTGCCGATTCTCCGGAGGTCGGCGCCAATCTCCAGGACCATTATCAGGCCCGGCTGATCGTCCGCCTCAAGGAGCGGATCTCGCTCAACGATCAGGTCCGCAATCCCGTCGAGCTTGCGAAGATGGGCCTGCAGTGGATGCTGGCGGGCAGCGGCCCGCTGACGGTCGGGGCGGGGCAGGTGGGCGGCGCAGCCTGCACGGAATACGCGGTCGGCGGACGGCCGGACGTGCAGTTCAACGTGATGCCGCTCTCGGTCGACAAGCCCGGCGAGCCCCTGCACAGCTATTCCGGCTTCACCGCCTCGGTCTGGCAGTGCCACGCAAAGTCGCGCGGACGGCTTGCGATCAGCTCCACCGATCCGTTCGAGCAGCCGCGTATCGCGCCGAATTATTTTGCCGAGGAGATCGACCGCAAGACCATTGTTGCGGGTCTGAAAATTCTGCGCGAGATTTATCAGCAGACGGCGTTTCGCCCGTTCTGGGACATCGAGATGGTGCCGGGCGAGGCGGCAAGGGATGATGCCGGGCTGTGGGATTTTGCACGCAATACCGGGGGCACGGTGTTTCACTGCGTCGGGACATGTCGCATGGGCGGCGACGCGCAGGCCGTGCTCGATCCGCAGCTGCGCGTGCGCGGCGTCGAGCGGCTGCGGGTGATCGACGCCTCGGTGATGCCGCAGATCACGTCGGCCAACACCAACGCGACCAGCCTGATGATTGGCGAACGCGGTGCCGCACAGGTCATGGCTTGATCGCGCGGCCTGAATTCCGGAGGGCGAGATGGAATTGAGTTCCGATAGTCACGTCCCCAAATACGCACAGATCGCCGACATCTTCCGGCAGCGCATCGCGCGCGGGGTTTGGACCCAGGGCTTTCGCCTGCCCGCCAACGAGGAACTGGCGGCCGAGTTTGGCGTGTCGCGCGTCACGATCAGGCAGGCGGTGGAGCTGCTCGCCCGCGACGGCGTGATCGAGGCACAGCAGGGCCGCGGCACTTTCGTCACAGGGACCGTGCGGCAGGATCGCTGGCTCAAGGTCGAGACGACGCTATCCGATCTCGCCGACATGTACCGCGACACTTCGCCCGAGATCATCAATATCTCCGAAAGCCGCAGCGATGCACCGCTTCTTCCCGGCGACGGTAAGCCGGCCGAAAAATATGTCTTCATGCGTCGGCTGCATTCGCGGGAGAAGCAGCCGTATTGCGTCATTTCCATCTATCTCGACGAGAAGATCTTCCGCAGGTCACCGAAGCGTTTTCGCAACGAGACCGTGATTCCGATCCTGAACGATCTCAGGGATCCCGCCATCGCCAGCGCGCGCCAGACCCTGACGATAGGTGCCGCGGACATCGAAGCCGCCCGGCTGCTGCGCGTGCCGCTGAATTCGCCGGTAGCAGAAGTCCGCCGCATCTTCACGACCGCGGACCGCACTGTGATCTATCTTGGCGAAGTCACCTATCGCGGCGACTTCGTGCGGATCGACATGGATCTGCGGCCCTAGCCCTCTCAGCGCGAGAACAGTTCCTGGTTCCGGCGCTCGAGCTCCTCCCCGTAGGTGCGCAGGACGTGGGCTTCGCTCAAGGTGCCGATCGTCGCGCGATGATCGGTGCGATCGACGACCGCGAGCACGTCGGCCTCGCTGCGTTCAAAGGCCTTCAGGATCTCGCGCACCGGCGTGGTCGGGAGCAGGCACTCATCCTGTTGCTGGGCCAGTGACCCCAGCTGCTCATCGTCCTGGTTGGCGACGGAATGCAGCGTCGCGGCGGGCACGATGCCCGCATAGATGCCGCTGGGATCGCGGAGCACGATCTGGCGAACCTGTGCCGGCGAGAACAGCTTTTGCGCCTCGCCGATCGGCATCGTCGTCAGCGCGTTCTCGAAGTCGGTGCGCATCAGCGAAGCCGCGCTCATCTGCCGGACCCAGCCGATGTCTTGCGGGCCGCGGATCACCTCGCCGCGCAAATGGAAGCGCCATGTGGCGAAGCTGTAGCCGAACAGCTCGCGCACGATCAGCGCGCAGACCGACGACGCGACCACCGCTCCAACGGTGACGGAGAAATCGCCGGTGATCTCGAGCGCAAGACACACCATGCTGAACGGCGCGCCAAGGACGCCCGTCCCGAGTGCGGCGAGCGCCGCGATGGCGGCCGTGCCGGGTTGAAGCGCCAGCGTGGGAAGAGGGCCCATCAGCACGATGCTGTAGAGCTGCCCGATCAGCGCGCCGAGCAACAGCGAGGCGAAGAACAGGCCGCCGCGGAAGCCGGAGCCGAGCGAGATGGCCGAGGCCAGGATCTTGAACACGATCGTGGTCGTGAGCAGAAGCCAGGTCGGATTGCTGACCAGCAGGATCTGCATCGCGCCGTGACCGGCGCCGAGCACAGTGGGCGTCAGCAAGGCGAGGCCGCCGAGGAGGAGGCCGCCGAGAATTGGGCGCAGGAAGCCCTTGAACACCGTGATGCGCAGAAAGCAGCGCTCGGAGAATGCGACGGCAAGCATCACGAGGATGCTGACGAAAGCGCAGATGATGCCGATCAGCACGGTTTGCCCGATCATCTCGACGGAGACCGGCGAGGGGAAGCCGGGCACCATCAGGAAGGACTGGTGCGTCAATTGCCGCGCGACGAGCCATGCGGTGACGGCGCTGGCGATGACCGGCACGAGACCGGCGGACGTATAGGCGCCGAGCACGACCTCGAAGGCGTAGAAGGCGCCCGCGAGCGGTGCGGAGAACGCGGCGCTGATCGCCCCCGCGGCGCCGCAGGCCACCAGCAGCCGCATGTCGTTACGGCGGGCGGCCAGGCGCTGGCCGACGTGAGAGCCGAACATCGAGCAGATCTGGGTATAGCCGGCCTCCAGCCCGACCGACCCGCCGAACCCGTTGGACAGTAATGTCTGGATCGAGATCAGCAGGCTGCCGCGAAAGGACACCCGGCCGCCATAGAGCGCATTGGCCTCGATCGCGTCGGCGAGCTGCTGTCCCTTCACGCGCCTTGCGAAGTACAGCCCGATCAGCGCAAGCACCAGGCCGCCAAGCGTCGGGATCAGCAGCGTGCGCTGCCAGGAGATCACGCCGGTGGCGCTGAGATGTGCATCGAAAGGAATGTCGAATAGAAGGGCGTGAGAAACCTGGCTGAGGCTCGAGATCGCAGCCACCAGCACGCCACTGAGCAGTCCGACGACGATCGCGATCAGCACAAGGCCGGTCTCGCGATTGCGCACGAAGTTGCGCAGGAACAACGGCAGCAGGCGGATGCCGGGAGCCGCGGCCGGCTTCGCAGGATGTGATGCCGGCGCCATCCTAGGCCGGATCCCGCGGCGGTTCGGCGCGCACGACGCGGAAACCGATATTGCTGGACGCGGAATCGGGCGTGTTGGAACTTCTCGCCGCGACGCGGTAGCGATTGCAGTAGGATTCGTGGCAGAGGAAGGATCCGCCGCGCATCGACCGGCTGGGCGCGGGCTCGGCGTTCAGGGGATCTTGCGGCGGCGTAAGACGGTGATAGCTCGGGGAAAAATAGTCTTCACACCACTCCCAGACGTTTCCGGCGACGTTGCGCAAACCATATCCGTTCGACGCAAAGGCGTGAACCGGCGCTGTGCCGAAATAGCCATCATCCACGGTGTTGCGGTCGGGAAAGTTGCCCTGCCAGATATTGCAGCGATGCTCGCCGCCGGGCTCAAGCTCGTTGCCCCAGGGGTAGGTGGCTTGGTCCAATCCGCCGCGCGCGGCCATCTCCCATTCCGCCTCGGTTGGAAGGCGCGTGCCGGACCATTGGCAATAGGCCTGTGCGTCGTTCCAGGAGACGTGGACGACGGGATGATCGAGCCTGTCGAGAATGCTGCTCGACGGTCCTTCCGGCTGCGCCCAGTAGGCGCGCGTCACCGGCACCCACCATGGCGTTTCCTGAACGCGCGTCGTGCGGGCCGCGCGTGTCTCTTCCGGCAACAGCCCGTCGAAGACAAAGCTCCAGCCGTAGCGTTCGGCATCCGTCGTGTAGCCCGTGGCCCGGACGAAGTCGCCGAATTGCAGATTGCTCACGGCGTGGCAGGCAATGGCAAACGGCGACAACGTCACCAGCCGTACCGGGCCTTCGCCGTCCTCAACGAAGCCGACGCCGGCGGATCCCATGTGGAAGGTTCCGCCGATCAGCGAGCTCCAGCGGCGCAGGATCGGAGTTGAACTGGGAGTGATGGCCGCTTGCGCATCCTCACCCGTTGCCCGCCCGCTGCCGGCGGCGCGCTGGGTGCAACAGTGTGAGCGATCCCCGGTCATGTACTATTTCTGCTTCTCTTCCTCCCAGAAGGCTGTGCCGCCTTCCGCCTTCATCAACTCCAGAATCTTTTCGCGCGGGATCACGCCGCAGCGATTGGCCCATTGCTGATACTGCGCCGTCATCTCGCGGACGCGATCCGGA
The DNA here is from genome assembly GCF_054967145.1 of Bradyrhizobium sp. UFLA06-24. NCBI lineage: Bacteria > Pseudomonadati > Pseudomonadota > Alphaproteobacteria > Hyphomicrobiales > Nitrobacteraceae > Bradyrhizobium > Bradyrhizobium sp. UFLA06-24. The sequence continues at coordinate 50,011 of NZ_JADFUE010000044.1, read as the reverse complement.
TGCTGCGCGGCGAGATCGTTCATCTCGGTGCGGTCCGTCTCCATGTCGTAGAGCTCCCAGGGGCCGGGATACTTCCGCACCAGCTTCCACTTGCCGACGCGGACGGCCGCGTTGCCCTCGTGCTCCCAGAACAGCGGGCCACGGTTGCCATAGGCCGAGGCGAATGACGGCACCAGGCTCTCGCCTTCGCAGGGCAGGATGGCGTTGCCGTTATACTCCTTGGGATAGGTGGCGCCGGTGACGTCGAGAATGGTTGCCATCACGTCGGTGAGCTGGCTCGGATTGTGCCGCAGGCCGCCTCTCTCGGAAATGCCGCGCGGCCAATGCACGATGAACGGGGTTGCGATGCCGCCTTCGTGGATCCAGTGCTTGTAGAGACGGAACGGCGTGTTGGAGAGGTTCGCCCAGGCGGTGCCGTAGCTCTGGTAGGTGTCCTCGGCGCCGGGCATCAGGGTCGGGTCATTGCCGAAGCGCACTGGTCTGCCGTCGCGCGTCTTCGCCTGCGCGATCATGAGCTGATCGACCAGCTCCTTTGCCGTGACGCCTTCCGGAATGTCCTCGGCGCAGGCGCCGTTGTCGGAGAGGAAGATGATCAGCGTGTTGTCCATCTGGCCGGTCTCGTCCAGCGCCTTCAGGATGCGGCCGATGCCCTGGTCCATGCGGTCGATCTGGGCCGCGTAGACCTCCATGCAGCGCAGCGTCCATTCGCGCTGCTCCGCGTCGGTCCACGGCGGTTGGGTCGGATCGCGATCGGTCAGGCGCCAGTTCGGATGGATGATGCCGTCGTCGACGAGGCGCTTGAGGCGCTCCTCCCGCAGCCTGTCCCAGCCCGCATCGAAGCGGCCCTTGTACTTGGCGATATCCTCGTCATGGGCGTGGAGCGGCCAGTGCGGCGCCGTATAGGCGACGTACTGGAAGAATGGCGCGTCGGGCTTCTGCGCCTTGTGCTGGCGGATGAAGGCGGCAGCCTGATCGCTGATCGCATCGGTGTAGAAGAACGAGGGATCCTTCACCGCCTCGTGCTCGATATTGTCGTTGCCGCGGGTGAGCGTGTTGGGATGGTAAAAGGAGCCGGCGCCGATGATGGTGCCGTAGAAGTGGTCGAAGCCGCGCTGCATCGGCCATGCGTCGGTCGGCTCCGTCAGGCTGCTGGCGATGTGCCATTTGCCGCTGAGGTAGGACGTGTAGTTCTTGCTTTTCAGCGCCTCGGCGATCGTCACGCAGCTCTTGTTCAGATTGCCGGCATAGCCTTCCGGGCCGTTGCTGTAGGTAAGGATGCCGATGCCGGTCTGGTGCGGATGCAGGCCGGTGAGCAGCGAGGCGCGTGAAGGGCTGCAGCGTGCGGTGTTGTAGAACTGCGAATAGCGCAAGCCATTCGCCGCGAGGCGGTCGAGGTTTGGCGTCTGGATCTCGCCGCCGTAACAGCCGATGTCCGAAAAGCCCATGTCGTCGTTGAGGATGAGCAGGATGTTGGGGCTGTCAGGGGTCTTTGCGCCATTCGGCATGTTCTTGTCCTCGTGATTGACGTGTGGCGGTTAGTGGCGGCGCGTGAGGCTGATGCTCAGGCGGAAATATTTCGGCAAGTACACGGCGCGCAGCAGCTCGAGCGCCCGTCCGTCCTTGCCGAAAGTGACGCGCTCGATGGAGAGCAGGGGCGAGCCGACCTTGATCCCCAGCAGCTTGGCGCTGCCGGCGTCGGCGAGGTCGGCGCTGATGGTCTGCTGGGCGTCCTTGATGGCGAGGCCAAGCTCGTCCTCGAAGACGCGGTACATGATGATCGAGACCAGATCGCGCTTCTCGAGCTCGAGACCGATATCCGGGGGATAGAAGGCGTGCTCGATGGCGATCGGCGTGTCGTCCGCGAGCCGCAAGCGTCGGAGCTGCCAGACAGCGCGTTCGCGCAGCTGCTCGCGAACGGCGGCATCGTGCCGGTTGGTCATGCCCTGCTGCAGGATCGTGGCGCCGGCCTGGTAGCCGGCGTCGCGGATGGTTTCCGAGAAGCCCATGAGGTGGCCGACCCAGTTCTCGGGCTGGTTCGAGCGCAGGAAGGTGCCGCGGCCGCGCGAGCGGTCGAACATACCTTCGTTCACGAGGGGGGCTATGGCGTTACGGATGGTGATGCGGCTGACGCCGAAATGGCGGCCGAGTTCGGCCTCGGTCATCAGGCGGCCGGTCGCATCGATCAGCTTGCCGTCGCGCACCTGGCTGCGAATGGATTCACGGATCTGGATATGCAGGGGCGTTGATCCCTCCCCAACGACATCGCTGCCGAGCGGCGCGGGCTTCTTCTTGCGTGTTTGAATAGCCATGGTGTCAGAGCCGCATGCGTGTTGCTGGATCGAACAGATGAATGTCTTGAGGTCGGGCCGTGATCGAGATCGTGTTGCCCTCGCCGGGAATGTTGCCGTCGGCGACGCGCATGCGGATCATGGTGCCGGCGCAGTCGAGATCGAGCACGGCGGTATCGCCGAGATCCTCGATCAGATCGACGCGCGCACCTAGTCCGCCTTCTGCCATGCGCAGGGCGCCGGGCCGAAACCCGACCACCACGTCGCGCTCACCTGCGATCGTGGCCGTCGTCTTGAGACGATGGCCCGCGATGATGACGTCGCCATCCACGTAGCGGGCGGGGACGAGATTCATCGGGGGATTGCCGATGAAGCCGGCAATGTCGATCGAGTTCGGGCGGGCGAACACCTCCGCGGGCGTGCCGACCTGCTGGATCTCGCCCGACATGAACACCGCCATGCGGTCCGCAAGCGTCATGGCCTCTTCCTGGTCGTGGGTGACGTAGACGGCGGTGACGCCCAGCGAACGCTGCAGCTTCTTCAGTTCGGCGCGGGTTTCCAGCCGCAGCTTTGCATCGAGGTTCGAGAGCGGCTCGTCGAGCAGGAACAGGCGCGCCTTGCGCACGATGGCGCGGGCCAGCGCGCAGCGCTGCTGCTGGCCGCCCGAGAGCTGGCCCGGCTTGCGGTCGAGCAAATGGTCTATCTTCACCTTGCGCGCCGCGTCCTTCACGGCGGGCGCGATCTCGGACTTCGGTAGCTTGGCCATCTCCAGCGGAAAGGCGATGTTCTCGGCCACCGTCATGTGCGGGTAGAGCGCGTAGCTCTGGAACACCATGGCGATGTCGCGGTCCCGCGCATCGGTCGAGGTGACGTCCTTGTCGTCGATCAGCACGCGGCCGGCGGTCGGCGCGTCCAGGCCGGCGAGGATGCGCAGCGTCGTGCTCTTGCCCGAGCCCGAGGGGCCTAGCAGGGCGAAAAATTCGCCCGGTCGGATGTCGAAATTCACGCCCCTGAGCGCGGCGAACTCGCCGTGCATCTTGACGATGTTGCGAAAACTGACCTGACCCTGGCCGCTCATCGGCGTCCTCCGCCCTTGACTGCACCGACCGTCAGGCCCTTCACGATATGCTTCTGCGCGACCACGCCGAGGACGACGACAGGCAGCATGGCGAGAACCGAGACCGCGGCGAGCTTGGCCCACAGCGTCTGCTCGACGGAGACGAAATTGAACATGGCGACCGTGACCGGGCGCACCGTGTTGCCGCTGAGTACGACGGCGAACAAAAATTCGTTCCACGCATTGAGAAACACGAATACGATCGTCACGGCGATGCCGCCACGGACCTGCGGAATGATGATCCGCCACAATGTCTTCAATCGGCTGGCGCCATCGAGAGAGGCGGCTTCCTCCATCTCGAAAGGAATGTCTTCGAAATAGGAGACCAGCAGCCAGATCGCGAAGGGCAGGGAGAACGACAGATAGATCAGGATGATGCCCTGATAGGTGTCGATCCAGCCGATGTTCCGCAGCACCAGGAAGTACGGGATGATGATGCCGACCGGCGGCAGCATCTGTGTGGCCAGCACGTAGAAGCCCGCGAACTTCTTGCCGCGAAAGCGCAGGCGCGCCAGTGCATAGGCCGCGGGCACCGCCATCAGCATGGTGACCACGGTGGTGCCGACGGAGATGATGACGCTGGAGAGCAGGTTCGGCAGGATCGATCCCGAGCCGAACAACACGTCGCGATAGGCTTCCCACGTCGGCGTGAACACAAGCTTGGGCGGATAGGCCAGCACGTCGGAATCGGTCTTGAGCGAATTCATGACGCTCCAGACGATCGGAAACGCCCAGGCGAGCAGGAAGACCGTGGAGATCGCGAGCAGGGCAATGATGCGGAGGCGCTTTGCGGTCATTTCGCCCTCCGCATCGCGAACAGGATGCCGGAGATGATGATGGTCACGATCAGGAGCGCGACAGCGAGCGCCGACCCGTAGCCGATCGACAGCTCGGTGAAGGATTTCCGGTAGGCATAGAGATTGAGGATCTCGGTCGCGGTGCCGGGACCGCCGGCGGTGACGGTGAAGATCGCTGCGAACGCGGTTAGCGCCACCATGGTCCGCATGATGATGACCATGACGATCGCCGGGCGCAGCAGGGGCAGGGTGATGCGGCGGAAGCGCTGCCAGGCCGAGGCGCGGTCGAGCCGCGCGGCCTCGTAGATGTCCTCGGGCAAGGAGGCGAGCGAAGCCAGCAGCACCATGAACGCGAACGGCGTCCACTGCCAGGTGTGGATCGCGATCACCGAGACCATCGCAAGCGTGGGATCGCCGAGCCAGTTCTTGCTGCCGAGGCCGGCGTTGATGGCGAGGAAATCGACGATGCCGAATTCCGGTGCCAGCATGAAGGTACGCCAAATCATGCCCACAACGGCCGGCGACAGCACCACGGGCAGGATGGCGATGACCCTGAACCAGCCCTGGCCGCGCTTCATGTCCATGACCAGCAAGGCGAGCGCGAGGCCAATGATGACCTGCAGCGCGACGGTCGAGCCGGTATAGACGAGGCTCACCAGCAGCGAGGTCCAGAAGCGCTCGTCGGAGAGGAGCACCTGGTAGTTCTCGAATCCGACGAAGCCGTTGGTGAACGGCATCGCCAGGTCCATCCGGAATGCGCTGGTATAGACCAGGAAGAGCAGCGGAAACGTCGTCGTGGCGAGCAGCGCGAGAAACGCCGGTGCAAGCAGGGCCGCTGCAAACCGGCGTTCGCGCTGCGCCAGGACGCGGCCGAAATCGGTGCGAGGCGCCTCGCTCGCGATCCCGGCAGATGTCACCGCTGTCGTCGCCATGGCTCAGCCGCGCATCATGGGTTCGATGCGGCGCTGCGCATCGTCCAGTGCGGCCTTGACCGTGGCCTGGCCGGAGAGGGCTGACTGGATCGCGGTCGCCATGGTGTCGCCGATCGCCGGCCATTGCGGCACGCGCGGACGCCAGTCGACGTCGGTGTCCTCCTGCAGGGCGCCCATCGTGGCCTCGACGAAGTTCTCGCCGAAGCCGTTCATCAGCTTGATGTAGTCGGGATCCTTCCACACCGAGGTTCGGTTGACGCCCGAGCGTTTGGTGGGGCCGGCGAACTTGTGCGCGGTGCGCGCCTGGGTCTCGGCGCTCGCGGCCCACTGGATGAACAGCCAAGTCGCTTTCCGCTTCTTCTCTGGCAGCGCGGAATTGATCGGGAAGCCCCAGTTCCAGATGGACGTGGTGCGCTTGCCCGAGGGGCCCTTGGGCCAGCGCGCATAGGCGACCTTGCCGATCACTTTGGACTTCTCGGGATTGTTGATGACCGAAGCCGACGAATGTGCGTCGATGTAGCTGGCGACGGTGCCTTGCGAGAATGCGTCGGCGATATCCGGCCAGTTCCAGTTGGCCGCCGCCGTCGGCGCGTACTTCTTCATGATGTCGACGTACCAGGCGAGCGCCGCCTCTGCCTCGGGGCCGTTAACGGTGAGCTTGCCGCCCTTCATCCACTCGCCGCCGAACTCGCGGAAGATCGACGGATAGATGTACATGTTCTGGCCGGCGCCGGCGATGCCGCGAAGTGCTGCGCCCCAGACGCGATCATTCGGCGTGTTCAGCGCCGCAGCGTTTGCCATATAGACCTCTAAAGTGTCGGCCGGCTTCAGGCCCTTCGCGTCGTAGAGGTCCTTGCGATAAACCTGGATGGTGACTTCGCCATCATAGGGCATGCCGTAGAGCTTGCCGTCGATGCCGTTGGCGCTGCGCCAGGCCGGGATGATGTCGTCGAGCTTGAACCAGGCCTGATCGGTCAGCGTCTTGTCGTTGAGATAGGTGTCGAGCGGCTCGACCCATTTGTTCGCGGCGTAGAGCGCGTAATACATGGGGTCCGCGGCGTGGGTCGCGTAGGTGCCGGTCTTCGAGGTCAGGTCGATGACGCTCTTTTGCCGGATCTGCGCAGGCGGAATCTTCTCGAAACGGACGTCGATGCCGGTGAGCGCCTTGAACTGCGGCGCCAGCGTGATCAGGTTTTCGAAATAGCTCGCCGGGATGACCGCAACCGTGATGGTCTCGCCGGAGACCTGCTGCCAGTCGATCTGCGCGGATTTGTAGGGTGCGAGGTCGGCGTCCTGTGCGGACGCGTGCCGCAGGATGCCAGGCCCAAACGTCGCCAGAGCCGCAGCCGCGGTTCCGGTTTTGAGTAGCGTTCGTCGCGTCGGCTTGAATGACGTCATGCTGTCCTCCCGAAAATCCGGATTTATACTTCCGGTTAGTTAGGACATTTGCCCAAATGTTATAACAAGTCAACCGCGGCAAAGTCGCCGCGCGCCGTGCCGTTGGAACGCGTCATCGCGCAGGCCCGGAACTCGGGGCGCGCGTTCCCGACGAGGGTGGTTCGAAGGTGACGATGCGTCGCTAGGCGAGCCGACTTACGGCCGCGGATGATCGCGCGACGTCAGCCGGCGAGAAATCCACCGTCGACAGCAACGACAGTGCCGGTCGCATATTGCGACGCCGGCATACAGAGGAACGCAACCGCGCCGGCGATGTCTTCCGGGCGTCCCCAACGTTTGAACGCGGTGCGGTCGGCTATCCGCTGGTAATGCGCAAGGTCGGTGCGGCCCGCGGCGTTGATCGCGGTTTCGATATAGCCGGGCGCAACCGCATTGACGCGAATGCCGTCCTCGGCCCATTTCAAGGCCAGCGCCTTGGTCAGCATCACGACGCCGCCCTTGCTCGCGCAATAGGCGGGGATTCGCGGCAGCGCGAGCGTCGCATTCATCGAGGCGATGTTGACGATCGAGCCCTTGGTCTCCGCGAGCAGCGCACGGAACGCCATGCATGTCCGGAACGTGCCGGTGAGGTTGACGTCGAGCACCTTCATAAACGTGTCGATCTCGAATTCCTTGTCGCGCGCCAGGATGCCGGCGCAATTGACCAGTGCGTCGACGCGCTTGTGGCTTCCGGCGAACGACGTGACGGCCGCATCGTCGGTGACATCAAGCGTCGCCAGCGTCAGGCCGCCGCGCGGCTTGAGCAGCGTGCGGGCGAGGTCAGCCTCGTTGGCGCCGGTCGCCGTGACTGTCGCGCCGAGATCGCAGAACTGGTTGCTGATCGCCGCGCCAATGTCGCCGGCGCCGCCGATCACGACGGCACGGAATCCGGGGGCGAAAGAAAAATTCGAAGTCATCGGCCATGCCTCACGTCAGGGATGTCGGCGGTGGAGCCGTCGATTCGCGGACCACGAGCGAGAAGTCGATCTCGCGGTGCATGATGGTCTGCTCGCCGGCGAGGCTGCGCACCAGATATTCGCCGGCGCGCTGCCAGGTTTCTCCGGTCGGAACATGGATCGTGGTCAGGCTCGGCCGCAAATGCCGGCTCCAGTCGAGGTCGTCGAAACCGACCACTGACAGGTCGCGCGGCACGGCGAATCCGTCGCGTTCCGCCTCGAGCAATACGCCATAGGCGATGACGTCGTTGCCGCACACCACGGCTGTCGGACGGTCTTTCAGGTTCAGGAGATAGCGTGCCGCCTCGCGGGCGTCGTCGAGCGTGTATGGCACCTCGACATGCCATTGCGGAGGTAGCTCGAGTCCGTTTTCGGCGAGTGCGCGACGAAAGCCGACGACGCGGGCGCTGGCGCGGTCGTTGTTGCGCTGGAGCGCCGAGACGATGCCGATGCGGCGATGGCCGAGCTCGATGACGTGCGCGGCGGCGCGATGGGCGGCGGCTTCGTTGTCGGTGCCGACGCAGGGGTAGGGCCGGTCGGGCTGGTAGATGCCGACGTTGATGAAGGGGACTTTGTTGTCGGCAAGCAGCTTGCGCAGTCCGTCGTGATGGCAATCGCCGCGCAGCACGAGGCCGTCGACGCCGCGGCCGATCAGGTTGCGCGCCTGCTGCAACTCGACATCGAGATCGTAGCCGCTCGTGGTGAGGAACAGCATGTAGCCGACCGACGACAGATATTGCTGCAGCGAAGCGATCCCGCGCGCGAACATCGTGTTGTCGATGGTCGGTACGATCGCTCCCAGGGTGCGCGAGCGCCGCGAGGAGAGAATGCGCGCCGGCGCATGCGGGATGTAGCCGAGCGCATCGATGGCCTGTTCGATGCGCACACGCAGCGACGGGCTCACCGCATCCGGATTGTTGAGAGCGCGCGAGACCGAGGCGGTCGAAACGCCGGCGCGGGCCGCCACGGCGCGGATGCCCTGTTTCACGGATTTGTTAGCAGCCTTGGGGTTGGTCAATCGCATGTATGTAACGTTACATATCGCGGCGCGAGCGGTGTGGTAGCGGCTTCACCGCAAATCTGCCGCAGATTGTGTGGCTTGTCCATCGCTTGACATGCCGGATGTGGGGTCTATTTTGTAACCGTTTTCAAGTTGCGTTCAAACGTGTCAAAATGGTCCGCCGGCTCAAGGCGGCCAGCCGGGAGGAGAGTTCGATGAAAGCCAGGATGCTCGCGACCCACGTCGCGCTGCCCGTTCTCGTCATTGCCGTCAGCGCGCAGGCGCAGGCTGCCGATTTCGACTGGATGAAGTTCAAGGGCAAGACCGTCACCTTTCTCGCCAACAACAATCCGGTGTCCAAGGCGCTGCTGACTTACAAGGCCGATTTCGAGAAGCTGACCGGCATGACCCTGAAGGTCGACGCCTATCAGGAACAGCAGATGCGCCAGCGTCTGGTCACGGTCATGAATGCGAACAGCGACGAGGTCGACGTGTTCATGACGCTGCCCTCGCGCGAGGGCGAGCAGTTCGCCGCCGCCGGCTGGTATGGCGATCTCACCACCATGGCCAAGAACGAGGTCGCCAAGGACTATGATCCGACCGGGCTGAGCCAGGCATTGCTCAAGGCCGCGACCTTCGGCGGCAAGCTGACCAGCATTCCAATGAACATCGAGGGCCCGATCTTCTACTACCGCACCGACATCTTCAAGAAGTGTGGCCTCGAAGCGCCCAAGACCATCAAGGACGTCGAAGCCGCTGCCGAGAAGATCAAGATCTGCGACAGCGCGGTGACGCCGTTCGTCTCGCGCGGTCTCAAGCCCGCGGTGGCCTATACGTTTAGCAACATGCTGCACAATATCGGCGGCACGTACATCGCCAATGGCAAGTCGAATCTCTGCTCGGCCAAGGGCAAGGAAGCGCTCGACACCTATAGCCGGCTGCTGCGCGACTTCGGCCCGCCCGGCGTCGTCAATTACAGCTTTCAGCAGATTTCGGCGCTGTATCGCAGCGGCCGCGCCGCCATGGCCTTCGAATCCTCCAACGAGCTGCGCACCGTGATGGACGGCGGCGCGCGGCTGAAGGACACTGGCCTGCTGCCGTTCCCCGCGGGCGAGGCCGGCCAGGTGCCGACCACGATCGGCTGGGGCATGGCGGTGTCCTCGCACAGCAAGCAGCCGGATGCGGCCTGGTACTTCGTGCAATGGGCGACCAGCCCCGAAGTGCAGAAGAAGATGGCACTCCAGGGCATCGCCCCGCCGCGCCCGTCGGTCGCCAAGCATCCTGAATACCGCAAGTGGATCGACGAGGAGCCGGTCCGCAAGGAATGGCAGGCCGCGCTCGACGTGCTCGCCACCAAGGGGTCCTCCGAGGTCGGCTATCCCATCGTCGCCAATCCCGAATCGCGCGAGTTCATTGGCCAGGCGGTGCAGGACCTCATCCTGAAGCAGAAGCCGATCGATCAGGCCTGTGCCGACGCCGACAAGGCGCTCGATGCATTGATCGCCCAGAAGTAACGGCCTCACGCCGGCAGGCTTGCGGCCTGCCGGCTCTTCACGCCCAGAGAAAAGGACGCATGTCGGACATGGCTGCGACACTCACGCAGGACCGGCAGAAGCTGGAGATGGCGGCGCTTTCGGCGCCGGCCGTGCTGTTCACGGTCGCGATGATCGCGTTTCCGGTCATCTATACGATTTGGCTCGGTTTCCAGACGTTTTCGTCGACCGGCAAGCAATCCTTCGCGGGTCTCGCCAACTATTCGAAGCTGATCTCCGACTACGAATTCTGGCACGGGCTGTGGATCACCATCGCGCTGTTCGTGCTGTCGCTGGTGCTGCAGCTCGTTTTCGGCATCTGGCTCGCGCTGGTGCTGTTCCATGCCAAGCGTCTGCCGGGCATCGTGCGCTCGCTTTTCATCTCGCCCTTCATGATGCCGCCTGTCGTGGCCGGGATGATGTGGCTGGTGATCCTCGACCCCTCGCTGGGCGCGGCCAACTACGTCCTGCAATCGTTCGGCCTGCCCCCGTCGGACTGGCTGGCCTCGCCGACATGGGTGATTCCGACCGTGGCGCTGATCGACAGCTGGCAGTGGACGCCCTACGTCGCCCTGATCGTGCTGGGTGGACTGCAATCGCTGCCGCCGAGCGTCTACGAGGCCGCGCAGATCGACGGTGCGTCCCCGTTCAAGACGTTCCAGCGCATCACGCTGCCGCTATTGCTGCCGACCATTGTCACCGCGGCGATCCTGCGCAGCGTCGATCTCCTGAGATTCTTTGACATCATCTACATCACCACCCAGGGCGGCCCGGGTAACGCCTCGAATACGCTCAATATCTACGGCTTCCGGGTCGGCTTCGAATTCTTCAATATCGGCTATGCCAGCGCCTTGATGCTCACGCTGACCGCGATCGTGTTCGGCGCCGTGCTCGCCTTCAATCGCCTGCGCGGCGCAGTGGCGTGGTGATGTCATGAACGATGCCGCCAACACCGACCGCTGGATACGCTGGCTCAACACGGTGCAGCTCGTGCTGGCCGGCTTGCTTATCATGGCACCGACGGTCTGGATGGTGCTGTCCTCGTTCAAGCCGTCGTTCGAGGTCACCGCCTATCCGCCGACGCTGATCTTTACGCCGACATTGGACAACTATGTCGAACTGACGAGGACCACGCCGTTCCTGAGCTATGCCGCCAACAGCCTCATCGTCACCGTCGGCTCGACCGCGCTCGGGCTGCTGTTCGGGATTCCTGCCGCCTTCGCGGTGTCTTGGACCCGGATCACGTGGCCGGCGATCCTGACGCTCGCGGCGCGCATGGCGCCCGGAACGCTGTTCCTCCTGCCTTGGTACGTGATGTTCCGGCAAATCGGCATGATCGGCTCCTATACCGCGCTGATCCTCAGCCATGCCGTCATCACGCTGCCGATCGTGATCTGGGTGCTGCTGCCGTCGTTCGACGCTATTCCGCGCAGCGTGTTCGAGGCGGCACAGGTGGATGGATGCAGCGTCACGCGCATCCTCTGGCGCATCGCGATGCCGCTGGTGGCGTCGGGCATCGCTGTCGCGGCGATCCTCGCCTTCGTGTTCTCGTGGAACTACTTCCTGTTTGCGCTGGTGCTCTCCAATGGCGACACCAAGACGCTGATCGCGGCGGCCTTCAACTTCATTGGCGAAGGCTCGACGCAATGGGGCGCTCTCATGGCGGCTGCGACGCTCATCGCGTTGCCGCCGCTGGTGCTGGCTGCCTTGGTTCAGCGCTGGCTGGTGTCAGGACTGACGCTCGGCGCGGTGAAAGGCTAGGTATCTGATGAACGAATCCCCCCGTCCGAATTCGATCATGCAGGCCGCGGTCTTCCACGGCAACGACCGCATCACTATCGAGCACGTCGCGATTCCCGATGTCGGCTCCGGCGAGGTGCTGGTCCGCGTCTCGCGCACCGCGCTGTGCGGCTCGGACTTCAAGCTCTGGCACAAGGGCGCCGAGTTCACCGCCGGGCACGAGATCTTCGGTGTCGTCGAGCAGCCCGGCCACCGGCTGCATGGCTGCCGCTGCGCCGTTTACATCCCCTTGCATTGCGGTCACTGCGCCGCCTGCAAGCGTGGCGACACCCAGATGTGCCTGGAGGTTTCCAGCCTGATCGGCTGGAACCGGCCCGGCGGCTATGCGGAATATGTGCCCGTGCCGGAGAACTGTCTGCTGCCGGTGCCTGACGACATTGAGGACAGTCTCGCGCCGCTGTTGCTCGATACCATCGGCACCTCCGGGCACGCCGTGCGCTTCGTCAGCCGCGTGGTGCCAGCGAATGAGGCCGGAGCTGTTCTCGTCATGGGAGCTGGGCCTGTCGGCCTCGGCGTCGTCCTGGCGCTTCGCGCGCTCGGCTACGAGGACATCTATGTCGCCGATCCCAATGCATCGCGATTGAAAATCGCCCAGTCTTTCGGTGCCAAAGCACATCCCGTCGGCGATACGTCCAAGCGATTTGCGCTCATCATGGAATGCTCCGGCGCCCATGCGGCGCGCAATCTCGGCATCGAGTTGGTCCTGCCGCGCGGCGCCCTGGTGCTGGTCGGCGAAAACGCGGCGCCTTGGACCATCGAAGAGGGCAAGGTGTTCCGCCGCAAGGACTTCTACATGATCCGGACCTTCTATTTCCCGGTCGCGGATTTCGAGCCGAATGTCGAGCTGCTGCGCAAATACAAGGACGAATACCGCGTCCTCGTCGATGGCGAGTTTGGCCTCTCGGCGCTGCCCGAGAATTTCGCACGCTTTGCAAAGGGTGAGCTGATCAAGCCCGTGCTGGCGCTGGACTGACGATCATGGCCTCGATCTCGATCCGCAACCTTACCAAGCGGTACGGCAATTTCACCGTGATCCCCGATCTCAATCTCGAGATCGCGGACCACGAATTCGTGGTTTTCGTCGGCCCATCCGGTTGCGGCAAGTCGACCCTGCTCCGGATCATCGCGGGTCTCGAGCCGATTTCCTCCGGAGACCTCTACATCGGCGATACCCGCGTCAACGGTGTGCAGGCGGCCGAGCGCGACATCGCGATGGTGTTCCAGGACTACGCGCTCTATCCGCACATGCGGGTTTACGACAACATGTCGTTTGCGCTGGAGCTTCGCGGGGTGCCAAAGGCGGAGATCGACGCGCGGGTGAGGCGCGCGGCGGCGCTCTTGCACATCGGGCCGTATCTCGACCGCAAGCCGAAAGAGCTCTCCGGCGGCCAGCGCCAGCGCGTCGCCATGGGGCGTGCGATCGTGCGCAATCCCAAGGCCTTCCTGTTTGACGAGCCGCTATCCAATCTCGACGCCAAGCTGCGCGGGCAGGTGCGCGCCGAGATCAAGGCGCTGTCGCAAGAGCTCAAGACCACCATGGTCTTCGTGACCCACGACCAGATCGAGGCCATGACCATGGCCGATCGCATCGTGGTGCTTCAGAGCGGCACGATCCAGCAATACGACACGCCGGAGACGGTCTACGAGCGGCCCGCCAACCAGTTCGTTGCCGGCTTCATCGGTTCGCCGGCGATGAATTTCTTTCCGGTCGAATGGCGCGGGCAGGCAGCGATCCTCTCGCAAGGCGGAACGACGGTGCCGCTGGACAGCGAGACCGCGGACCGCCTGCGCCAGGTCGGCAGCGCCGTGCTCGGCGTTCGCCCCGAGCATTTCGCCGTCGCCGCCGATGCGGCCGACGGCATCGCCATCGACGTCAGGCTGGTCGAGCCGCTAGGCTCGGATACGCTGATCCATTTCGATCTCGCCGGCGGCTCCGCCATCGCGCGGGTCGATCCGGCGCTGCGTCCGAAGGTCGGCGACCGCATCACGCTGCGACCGCAATCCGGCAAGACGCATTTGTTCGATGCCACAAGTGGACAGGTCGTGCGGTGAGCGCATTGGTCAACATCGGGCATCTGTCGGCGCTCGCGGACGTCGCGTCCAAGGCGAGGCCCTTGCACGTGATCTGTCTCGGGTTGTCGGCGCTCGACCAGGTCTGGCGCGTCGATCGGCCGTTCGCGGGCGGAAGCGAGAAGATCAAGGCCATCGAATACGGCACGCTCGGCGGTGGTATGGCGGCCAATGCGAGCATCGCGGTGGCGAAGCTCGGCGCGTCCGTCGCATTCTGGGGCCGGGCAGGGGACGACGCTGCCGGTCATGAGATGACATCGGCTTTCACTGCCCAAGGCGTCGACGTCGAGAATTTCCGGCTGTTTCCTGGCGGCCGTTCGTCGGTCTCCGGAATCATCGTCGACAGCTCCGGCGAACGGCAGATCGTCAACTTTCGCGGCCTTTTTCCGGAAGCCGCGAGCTGGCTCCCGCTCGAGGCCGTGGCGCAGGCGTCCTCCGTGCTGGCCGACCCGCGCTGGGTCGAGGGCGCCGCGACGCTGTTCAGGGAAGCGCGCGCATGCGGCATTCCGACGGTGCTCGACGGCGACATGGCCGACGCCGAGGTGTTCGAGCGGCTGCTGCCGCTGACCGACCATGCGATCTTTTCCGAGCCTGCACTGACGGCTTTTGCCGGCTCCGCTGACGACAAATCCCTGGCGGGCCTTGCGCGCTTCGGCTGCCGCGTCGTCGCCGTAACGCGCGGCGAGGGCGGCGTGAGCTGGTACGAGGACGGACAGCTACACCAGCAGGCCGCCTACGCGGTCGACGTCGTCGACACCACAGGCGCGGGCGACGTCTTTCACGGCGCTTATGCGCTCGCGATCGGCGCCGGTCTCGATGTGCGCGCTGCCATGGCGTTTTCGGCGGCGACCGCCGCCATGAAATGCCGTCACGCCGGCGGCCGCAATGGAATCCCCGATATCAACGAGTGTCTTGTATTCATGAGGACGAAGCCATGAGAACGATTGGAAAGAACCGCGGCCTGGCACGGCTCGCTGACGCCGATGGCCACTTTCGCATGGTCGCGCTTGATCAGCGGCCACCTTTGTTCGATGCCATCGCGAAAGCCAAAGGCATTACGCGGGAGCAGGTAGAATATTCCGACGTCACGGCGGCGAAACGCCTGCTCGTGGAGAACCTCGCGCCGCACTGCAGCTCGATGCTGTTCGATCCGAATTTCGCGGTGCCCGCGGCGATCGATCTCTTGCCGCCGCGCTGCGGCCTGATCATGACGCTGGAGGAACATCGCGTCGAGGAGACCGCGGGTGGCCGCAAGTCGCGTGTGATCACCAATTGGAGCGTCGAAAAAATCCGCGCCATGGGCGGCGACGCCGTCAAGGTGCTGGCCTGGTATCGTCCGGACGCCGATGCGGCGGTGAACGAGCATCAGAAGAAGTTCGTGCGTGAGATCGGCGATGATTGTGCCCGCCACGACATTCCCTACGTGCTCGAACTGCTGGTCTATCCGTTTCTCGGCAGTGCCAATCACACCGCCGACTACGTGGAATCGCCGGGCAAGCTGCCTGGCCTCGTCATCGACAGCGTGCGCGAGTTCGCCAAGCCGGAGTACGGCGTCGATCTCCTCAAGCTGGAGAGCCCGCTTGCGGCCAACAGCCTGCCGGCCCGAGACGGCAGCGCGGCAGCAAAGGCCGCGCAGAGGGAATTCGATTCGATCGGCGACATCTGCCGCGGCCGCAACATCCCCTGGGTGCTGTTGTCGGGCGGGGCCGCGCCGGAGAAGTTCGAGCGTGTTCTCGACTACTCCTACGCCGCCGGCGCAAGCGGTTTTCTCGCTGGCCGCACCATCTGGCTGGACGCCGTCCTGAACAATTTCCCGGACCGCGCGGCAGTGTCGGCGAGCCTTCGCAAGGATGGCCTCGGCGTGCTGGAGCGTCTCAACAAGCTGACCACCGCCAAGGGCACGCCGTGGAAGGCGCGCTTTCCGGTGTTTACCGACATCAAGCAGGAAGGTGACTTCGCGCGTTCCTACTAAGATGGTGGCGGCTCCACTTCGGTTGCGGGCGAGATTGGCGCCGCACCGAAGTTCTGGCCGCGCTAGCGAGCGTTGATCCCGATCGGTACATGAATTCCGCGTGCAGGGTATTGTTGCGCATTAGAGCGCGCAGAACAGCCAGAGCCACGAGAAGCGAAGCCTCGGAGTCACATCGGCTCGATGCCAATCTTCTTGATGATCCTCGCCCATTTCGCGGCTTCCGAGGCCATAAAGTCCTTGAGGGCTTGCGGGTCCATCACCAGCGGCTCGGCGCCCTGTTCGACGAAGAGGGCGCGCACTTTCGGATCGTTCACGGCTACGACCATCGCTTTATACAGCCTTTCGACGACGGGTTTCTCGGTATTCGCCGGCCCAAGCAGCGCGAGCCAGGCCGCGCTCTCGTAGTCCTTAAGACCGGCCTCAGCCGCGGTCGGCACATCCGGCAGTGCCGTCATGCGCTTGTCGTTGGCAACCGCGAGCGGACGCGCATCACCGCTTTTGATGAGTCCGAGGACGTTCGGCAGAAGTTGGAAGCCGAGCGGGACCTGTCCGGCGATGAAGTCCGGCGTGTAGGCGGCGATGTTGCGGTAGGGCACGTGCGTCAGTTCGGTACCGGTGAGCTGCTCGAAGTAGGCGGCTGCCAGATGCTGCGAGGAGCCGACGCCGACCGTCCCGTAGTTCAGCTCGCGCGGATGCGCCTTGGCGTAGTCGATCAGCTCGGCCAGAGATTTCGGCGGCAGTTTTGAGTTGATCACGATGACATTCGGCAGCGTCGCGAACAGGCCGATCGGGGCGAGATCCTTCAGTGGATCGTAGGGGAGGTCCTTGTAGAGCGACTTGTTCGCGGCCAGCGGACCGGAGGTGCTCATCAGCAAGGTGTAACCGTCAGGCGATGCATGAGCCGCCGCGGCGGTACCGATATTGCCGCCGGCGCCAGGACGGTTGTCGACCACGAAGGCCTGCCCGAGCGATGTGGACATTCGGTTGAGAAGGATGCGCGTGACGACGTCGCTGGCGCTCCCGCCGGCAAAGGGCACGAGCACCTGCACCGGCCGGGCGGGATAGTCCTGTGCTCGTGCAGGACGAAGTCCGGTAGCGGCGAGCACAGCGCCCGCGCCGAACGACAGCAGGGACCTGCGCTTGAGGTGAAAGCCGTTGGCGCATGGCGCCGTGCTGTCCGTGATCTTGCTGCGACCGAACGGTGTCATCCCGAACTGGACCTCCCGACTGTGTCTTGTTCTGCAAGACCTGAAATCGTCCGGGACAGGAGTCGTCGGGGATGAGCGCCAGGTTCGCGAGTTTCTGCGCCTGGACCGTAGTTAGCAGGCCATCGCGGCCGTCATGCCGGCTGGTCTCAAAACTTACCAACGCGTCTCATTTTGCAGCGGGCGCGACATCTTGTCCGTGCGGAATTCTGCATTCAGGAGATCGGTTTTCGCCTCGGTTTCCTGCGCGCGTTGCGTGAAGGCGAAGTTGCGTTGCGCGATGCGGGCTCCACGAACCCGCTCGCCACGGCGGCGGCCTGCGCAAGATCCTGGCTGATGACATCGAGCACGGCCTTGGCCGCGACCGACACGGCGCGCCTGGGGTGATGCACCCAGGCAATCGAGCGCACGATCCTCTGCTCGTCGAAGCGATGCGCCCGGATGCTGCCGCTGGCGAGCGGTTGCCGGAGGGCAATGGTCGGCAGCACCGTCGCGAAATCGGTAGTCGCGATCACGTCGCAGAGCGCGGGCAGGGTGTCGAGCTCCAGGCGTGGCCGCAGGTCAATTCCGATTGCGGCGGCATGCTCGTCGAGGATCAGGCGCAAGCCGTGGCGCTTCGACGGCAGCACGAGATCGACCTTGGCGATGTGGTCGAAGCGTAGTTTTGCAGGCGGCCTGATCGGGCCGTCCTTCCGGCAGGCGAACACCATCTCTTCGTCCATGACGTGGTGCGCAGCTAACGGCGTCTTGCGGCGCGGCACGTTGATCAGCGCGAAATCGAGCTGGCCGGCGCTGACCCAGTCGACCAGCGTTTCGGTATAGCCCTCGCAGACCGACAGCGTGATCTCGGGATAGCGGCTGGCGACGGTCGCCGACGACCTCGCCATCGTGCTCTGCGCCACCGACGTGATGAGGCCGACCGAGACGCGGCCCGAGATGCGCCCGCCGAGTTGGGCCATCTCCTGTCGGGCATATTCGGCATCGCGCACGATCGGCGCCGTCAGCCGCACCAGCGCTTCGCCGGCGCTGGTCAGAGTCATGCCCTGGACGTTGCGGTCGAACAGTTTCTGGCCGAGCTCGGCCTCGAGCTTGGCGATCTGCATGCTCAGCGCCGGCTGCACGATGTTGAGCTGGCGCGCAGCCTTTGTGACGTTCTTCTCCTCGGCCAGGCACAGGAAATATTGCATTTGCCTGAGTTCCACGGGGCTGTCCTTCGTTCGCCGGTCCTGTCCTTGGCTATCATTTCAGATGATTGATGACATAATCAATCATTATTTGTTCTGATGGATGCGATTGCCTAGTTTGGTTATGGACCGCGAGGACGCGTGCCCGAGGGAGCGAAACCAGACCTATGCAGGACTCAACGCCCAAGCGGATGATCATCGGCATTTCCGGCGCCTCCGGCGTCACCTATGGCGTGCGCCTGCTCCAGCTCCTGCGCAATGCCGGCGTCGAGACGCATCTGGTGATGTCGAAGACCGCCGAGCTGACCTTTGCCTACGAGACCGATCTGAAGATCGCGGAGGTGAGGGATCTCGCCAATGTCTGCCATGGGATCGACGACATGGCGTCCGCCATCTCCAGCGGCTCGTTCCGGACCGCCGGCATGATCGTGGCGCCGTGCTCGATGCGCTCGATGTCCGAGATCGCCTCCGGCGTGACCACGACGCTTTTGACCCGCGCCGCCGACGTCGTGCTCAAGGAGCGCCGGCGCCTGGTGCTGATGGTGCGCGAGACCCCGCTGCACACCGGGCATCTCAGAACGATGACGGCGCTCTCCGAGATGGGCGCGATCATCGCACCGCCGGTGCCGGCCTTCTACGGCAAGCCCGAGAACCTCGAAGACATGGTGGAGCACACCGTCGGCCGCGTGCTCGACCTGTTCGACATCGATATCGGCGTCGTGCGCCGCTGGGGCGAGGACGAGGCGCTCAAGCGTCGCCCGCCGCAGCTGCGCAAGATCGCGCCCTGACCGTTAGACGCTAAGGATAAAGTTCATGCAAATGGAAAATCCGGCCACGAAGAGCGCCACGGCGCAAGCCGATCTGCGCGGCTGGCTCGCTTACCTCGCTGAACGCGGCAAGCTCGCGATTGCTCGCGAGGGCATTGGCCTCGCCGATGAGCTCGCTGCCGTCGCCAAACGGCTGGAGCGCGACAGCGCCGTGCTGTTTCCGCGCCCCGACGGGCACGAGATTCCCGTTGTCGCCAACCTGTTCGCCGGCCGCGACTGGGTGGCCGATTCCATCGGTGTGACCGAGGACCAGTTGTTGCCGGAGTTCCTCGCTGCCGCGAACCATCCGTTGCCGACGCATGAGGTGCCTACCGGGCCGGTGCAGGACGTCGTCCACGAAGACGTCGATCTGCTCCGCCAGCTTCCGGTGCCCAAGCATAATGAGCGCGACAGCGGTCCCTATATCACGGCCGGCCTGCTGATCGCGCGCAATCCCAAGACGGGCGTTCAGAACGTCTCGATCCATCGTTGTCAGATCAGCAGCAGGAACCGCATCGGCGTGTTGCTACTGCCGCGGCATACTTTCTCCTATTATCGTCTCGCCGAAGAGCTAGGCCAGGCGCTGGAGATCGCGATCGTGATCGGCGCGCATCCGGCCTTGATGCTGGCCTCGCAGGCGATCGCCGCGCTGGACGAGGACGAGATGGCGATTGCCGGTGCGCTGTTAGGTGCGCCCGTCGATGTCGTTAAGTGCCGGACCAATTCAGTCCGCGTGCCTGCCCATGCGGAGATCGTGATCGAGGGGCGTATTCTCCAGGGCGTGCGTGAGCCCGAGGGCCCGTTCGGCGAATTCCCTCAATATTACGGTCCGCGCGCCAATCGCGAAGTGATCGAGGTCGATGCGATCACGCATCGCGCCAAGCCGATCTTCCACACCATCGTCGGCGGCGGTTTCGAACATCTCATCCTCGGCGGCGTGCCGCGTGAGGCGACGCTGCTGCAGCATCTGCGCCGCAGCTTTCCTAATGTGCTCGACGTCCGCCTGACGCGCGGCGGCACCTGCCGCTATCATGTCGCGATCATGATTGACAAGGCCAATGACGGTGAGCCCAAGAACATCATGATGTGCGCCTTCGGCGCGCATTACGACATCAAGCAGGTGATCGTGGTGGACAAGGATGTCGACATCTCCTCGTCCGACGAGATCGAATGGGCGGTGGCTACGCGCTTCCAAGCCGACCGCGACCTCATGGTTGTCGCCGGTGCGCTCGGCTCGAAGCTCGATCCGACCACCGACAACGGCATCGGCGCCAAGATGGGGCTCGATGCGACCGCGCCGGTCAGCGCGCCCGAGCTCGCCTTCAAGCGCATCCGCGTCAAGGGCGAGGAGGACGTCGATCTCGCCACCGCGTTGCAGGCCGACCCCAGTGCAGCGGTCGCGCGTCTGCTTGCGGAGGCGCGCGCATGAGCGGAGGACCACCCGCCTGCAACTTGCGTCTTTGTGCGCGGTTGGAATATGAAGCGGGTGCCGCTAATAATGCCGTGCCAATGAAGCGATCATTTTGCAGCGCAATGCTGCCGGGAGGATGGAACTGATGTCGACGGCCCTGCGCATCGCTCATGGCGCTTTCGGCAGGGTCGCTCTGCTCGACATGGACCGTTCGCTGGTCCGCCACGCTCATCATCATTGCCACGTCCTGCTCAAGGTCGAGGGTGCCGACACGCATTTCATGGTCGGTGACCAGGTCACGCCGCTGACGGATACCGCTGCCGTGCTGGTCGACGGCTGGAAGCCGCACGCCTATGTGCACGACGCCAATCGCCCGCGCACCCTCATCATGGCGCTCTATATCGAGCCGGAATGGCTGAAGGAGTTCCGCCCTGGCTGGGCCGCGAGCGGTGCGCCGGGCTTTTTCGAGCGGCCCTCGGGCGAGGTCTCGCCGCGCATCCGCCAGCTCACGCTGCATCTGGCGGCCGAAATGATGGCGAATCCGGATGCGGTGCGAACCCATGAGCAGACGCTGTCCGATCTCATGATCGCGGTAATCGAGCGTTTCACGCCGTGGCGGAGCTTTCCGATTTCGATCCGCGGCATGAGCGCGGTGAGCTGCGACTGGCGCATCCGCCGTGCCATGGACGCGATGCGGGTGCAGGATTCCTACGCCAATGTCGATCATTTTGTGAAGGGTGCCGGGCTCTCGCGCGCGCAGTTCTTCCGTCTGTTCGAGACCTCGCTCGGCGTCTCGCCGAAACTTTATCTCAACGTCGTCCGCATGGAGCGGGCGCTTGATGCCGTGATGCGCGAGGATACGCCGCTCGGCGAGCTCAGTGAGCGTTTTGGCTTTCCGGAACCAGCGCATTTCACGCGCTTCTTCCGCGATCACGCCGGCGTCAGCCCGCGCGAGTTTCGCAACGTCTCGCGTCTCGCTGGTTGATTCCCGCAGGTGATATTTTGCGCTGCACGCGCGCGAATGAGACGATTTGGTAAGTCGTGAGAGCGGGCGGTATGGCCCGCGCATCCCCTGTCCTGACATCTGTCACCGTCGCGTCAAAGAGCGCGTTGGGAGGTATGCCGGGACATGGTGCGGGCCGCGGTTCAATCCGCAAATTCAGATCAGAGTGACAGGCCGTGGGTCGCGCGTTCGATCGAGCGCGTCGAGGACGCCGCGCTGCTTTCCGGCCGCGGCCGCTTCATCGACGATCTCGGCGTTGCGCCCGGCACGTTGCACGCGACGATTTTGCGTTCGCCGCACGCGCATGCCGATATTCTCTCGATTGACGCTGAAGCCGCCAGGCGCCTGCCGGGCGTCGCCGCGGTCCTGACCGGCAGCGACGTCAAGGCCGTCACCACGAGCCTCGTCGTCGGCGTCAAGGCGCCGGTCGAGTGCTGGCCCATTGCAATGGATCGCGTGCGCTATGTCGGCGAGCCCGTCGCGGTGGTCGTGGCCACCGATCGCGCCCGTGCCGAAGACGCAGCCGAACTCGTCAGCGTCGACTATCGCCCGCGCGGTGCCGTGGTCGATCCGCTTGGTGCGCTCGCATCCGGCGCGCCCGTGCTGCATGATGGCTTTCCCGGCAATCTCGCCAGCGAGCGGACCTTCCGCTACGGCGATCCCGAGAAGGCTTTTGCGGAGGCGCCGCATCGCTTCTCCATCGACATCCGCTATCCCCGCAACTCCTGCACGCCAATCGAGACCTATGGCGTCGTCGCCTCGCACGATGCCGGCGAGGATGCTTACGAAGTTCTCGCCAATTTCCAGGGCCCGTTCAGCATCCACACCGTGATTGCGCGTGCGCTGAAGGTGCCGGGCAATCGGCTACGGCTGCGCACGCCGCCGGACTCCGGCGGCAGTTTTGGCGTCAAGCAGGGCGTTTTCCCTTACATCGTGCTGATCGCGGCTGCCGCGCGCGTCACGGGAAAGCCGGTGAAATGGATCGAGGATCGGCTCGAACATCTCACCGCCTCGGTCTCGGCAACCAATCGCGCGACGACATTGTCGGCCGCGGTCGCAAGCGACGGAAAAATCCTCGCGCTCGACTGGGATCAGGTCGAGGACTGCGGCGCGCATCTGCGCGCGCCCGAGCCGGCGACGCTCTACCGCATGCACGGCAATCTGACCGGCGCCTACGACATAAGCCACGTCAAGATCCGCAACCGTGTCGTCGTCACCAACAAGACGCCGACCGGCCTCAACCGCGGCTTTGGCGGCCCGCAGGTCTATTTCGCGCTGGAGCGATTGGTTCAGAGGATCGCGATAGGGCTCAAGCTCGATCCGCTCGATGTGATCAAGCGCAATCTGATCGTTTCAGGCGCATTTCCCTATCGCACCGCGACCGGCGCGCTGCTCGATTCCGGCAATTACCAGGAAGCCGTCGCGCGCGCGGTCGAGCAGGGCAGGCTCGCCGAACTCAAAGCAAAGCGCGACGCGGCGCGCGCGCAGGGACGTCTCTACGGCATCGGCTTCACCGCGGTGGTCGAGCCCAGCGTCTCCAACATGGGCTACATCACCACCGTGCTGACGGCGGCCGAGCGCCGCAAGGCAGGTCCCAAGAACGGCGCGCAGGCAACCGCGACGGTCGGCCTCGATCCGGTCGGCAGCGTCACGGTTCATGTCGCCTCGGTGCCGCAAGGGCAGGGCCATCGCACCGTGCTGTCACAGGTCGTCGCCGATGTGTTTGGCCTCCAGCCGAATGACATCCGCGTCAACACCGAGATCGACACCGCCAAGGACGCCTGGTCGATCGCATCGGGCAATTACGCCAGCCGCTTTGCGGCGGCGGTGGCGGGCACCACAAAGCTCGCGGCCGAGCGCGTCGCCAGCAGGCTCGCCCGCATCGCCGCCAGCCAGCTTAACGTCGAAGCCGCCGACATCGTCTTCGCGAAGGGCTTCGTCGCCTCGAAGCATAATCCGGAGAACCGCATTGCGTTCTCGCGCGTGGCCGCGCTCAGCCACTGGTCGCCTGGCTCGCTGCCTGACGATGCCGGCCAGACCATCCGCGAGACCGTGTTCTGGACGCCGCCAGAGCTGACGCCGCCCGACGAGGACGACCGTATCAACTCCTCGCTCTGCCACGGCTTCATCTTCGATTTCTGCGGCGTCGAGATCGATCCCGTCACCATGGAGACGCGGATCGACCGCTACGTCACCATGCACGATTGCGGCACCATCTTGCATCCCGGCATGGTCAACGGCCAGATCCGCGGCGGCTTTACCCAGGCGCTCGGTGCCGCGCTGCTCGAGGAATATGCCTACGCTGAAGACGGCAGTTTTCTGACGGGAACGCTCGCCGACTATTTGCTGCCGACCACGACAGAGGTGCCGGAGCCCGAGATCTTCCACATGGAGACGCCGTCGCCGTTCACGCCGCTTGGCTCGAAGGGCGTCGGTGAAGGAAACTGCATGTCGACGCCGGTGTGCCTCGCCAATGCGGTGGCGGATGCGCTCGGCGTGGACGACCTCACTTTGCCGCTGGTGCCGGCGCGGCTTGCCGAACTGGTGCGCGGTGCCGAGCCGCCGCCGCCGCCCGCTGGCGGTGCGACTGCTGCGCCGGTGTGCGATGGTGACCGGCGACTGCGCGGTGAGGGGCAGGCCTCGGTGAAGGGCGCGCCAGAGCAGGTCTGGGCGATGCTGCTCGATCCCGCCACGTTGCAATCGGTCATTCCCGGCTGCCAGAGCGTCGACAGGATCACCGACACGCATTTCCGCGCCGACGTCACGCTCGGCATCGGCCCCGTCAGCGGCCGCTATCGCGCCGATGTCCAGCTGTTTGATCTCGATCCGCCACGCGCGGTCACCCTGCGCGGCGGCGCCACCGGCGCGCTCGGCTTCGGTAATGCCGAAGGACGCATCACGCTCGCGCCCGACGGCAATGGCGGAACCAGGCTGACCTTCAGCTATGACGCTGCGATCGGCGGCAAGGTCGCCAGCATCGGCGGCCGTCTGCTCGATGGCGCGACGCGCGTGATCATCAGCCAGTTCTTCACCGCGCTTGCTCGTAAAGCCGGCGGTGGTGGCGAGGAGGGCGGCGGCTTCTCGTTGTTCGCCGTGTTGGCGAAGCTCGCCAGCCTGTTCGGGGGGCGCCGATGAAGCCGCCCGCATTCGACTATCTCCGCGCCGAGAGCGTTGGCGATGTCCTCGAAGGCCTCGCGCAGCAGGGCGGCGATGCCCGCGTGCTCGCCGGCGGGCAGTCGTTGATGGCGATGCTCAACATGCGCCTCGCCAAGCCAAAGCTGCTGATCGACATCATGCGGCTCAGGGAGCTGCGTCAGATGGAGCGGAAGGGCGATGCCGTCGTCATCGGCGCCGGGGTGCGCCAGGCCGATCTGCTGGCATGGCCTGATCTGGCCGAAACGCTGCCGCTGGTGTCACTGGCGCTGCCTTGGGTCGGGCACGTGCAGACCCGCAGCCGCGGCACGATCTGCGGCTCGCTCGCACATGCCGATCCCAGCGCCGAGATGCCGCTCGCGCTGGTCGCGCTTGGCGGCGAAGTGTTTTTGCGCAACGCCAAGCGACGGCGCCGGGTCGCTGCCAAAGACTTCTTTGCCGGCATGATGCTGACCGCGCGTGCCGATGACGAGCTGATCGAGGGCATCTCGCTGCCTGTGGTCAAAGGAGCGCGCGTCGCCTTCCGCGAGGTCGCGCGCCGTCACGGCGATTTTGCCATCGTCGCCTGCGCCGCGATGAAAACGTCAACGGGCGTGCGCCTCGCTGTTGGTGGTGTCGCCGACGTGCCAACCGCGCGCGACTGGCCGCGGCTGGAGGGCAGCGCGCTCGACGATGCGCTGAATGCCTTCGCCTACGAACTCGGCGCCCGCGATGACGTCCACGCCACCGCGCGTTACCGCCGCGACCTCGTGCGCAGGATCGGCCGCGACCTGATCGGCGAGGTGCTGCAATGACCCGTCTCAAGGCCGATCAGCGCCATGCGGTTCGCTTCACGCTCAACGGCAAGCCGGTCGAGGCAGAAGCCGAGCCGCGCATGCTGCTGTCTGACTTCCTGCGTCACCAGTTGGGTGCGACCGGCACCCATGTCGGCTGCGAGCACGGCGTCTGCGGTGCCTGCACAATCGTCGTCGACGGCATGCTGACGCGCTCTTGTCTTACGCTCGCGGCTCAGGTCGAGGGTTGCGAGCTGGAGACGGTAGAAGGGCTCGCACCTTCTGCCGACCGGCTCGGCGTGCTGCAGCAAGCCTTTCGCCGCAACCACGCGCTCCAGTGCGGCTTCTGCACCGCCGGCATATTGATGTCGCTCGATCATTACCTCGCGAAGAACCCGGCGCGGACGGAGGTCGAGATCCGCGATCTCCTCAGCGGGCATATCTGCCGCTGCACCGGCTACACCCCGATCGTCCAGGCGGCGTTAGATGCCGCTGCTGAGCTTGCTTCATCCAAAAAAGAGACGTCGAATGCTTGATCTCGCCAGGAGCTTTATCGCCAGTGCCGCGCGCGATCCCCACGCGATTGGCCTGGTCGACGGCGACCTCCGTCTGACTTACCGGCAATGGTACGACAAGATCTCCGCGCTCGTGGCCTCGTTCGACCGTCTCGGCCTCAAGCCGGGCGACCACGTAGTCACGCTGCTGCAGAACCGCTGGGAAGCGGCGACGCTGCACTGGGCGTGCCAGTTCGCCGGCCTCGTGATCACGCCGATCAACTGGCGCGCCAAGGCGGATGAGCTCGATTACTGCATCGAGAACGCCGAAGCTTGCGCGATCGTCTATCAGGACATTTCCGCTGAGGCGGTGCAGGGCTCGGCGCTGGCGGGCAAGCTGCTGCGCGTGTCCGTCGATCCCGGCACCAACGAGGCGACGAGCTTTGCCGATTTGATCAAATACAGTGCGCCGGACGCCGCGCCGCGTGTCGGCACCGACGCCTGGTCGATCATGCTCTATACGTCAGGCACGACCTCGCGCCCCAAGGGCGTGCCGCGCCGGCATCGCGCCGAACGCGCCGCGGCGATCGCCCATGTCGCGCAAAATCTCTACGGCCGCGGCGAGCGCACGCTCGGCGTCATGCCGCTCTACCACACCATGGGCGTCCGCTCGCTGCTGGCGATGTCGCTGATCGGCGGCACGTTCATCTGCCTGCCGCGCTATGACAGTCACCAGGCCCTGGCGCTGATCGAGCAGGAAGCGATCACCAACCTCTATCTTGTGCCCACGCTCTATCATGACCTCGTCCATCACGAGGCCTTTGCCAAAACTGACGTCTCCAGCGTGCGCAAGCTCGGCTTTGCCGGCGCCTCGATGACCGATGGTTTGCTGAAGAAGCTCAACGAGGCGTTCAAGCCGGAGTTGTTCGTCAATCACTACGGCAGCTCCGAGATCTACACCTTCACGATCGACCAGAACGCCGCTGCAAAACCCGGCTCGGCCGGCAAGGCCGGGCTGAACCAGCACGTCAAGGTCGTGCGTATCGGCGCGAAGTCGATCGCGGATCTCGCCGCCGTCGGCGAGGAGGGCGAGATCATCGCGACCCTCGCCGGCGACGAAGCTTTCGAAGGTTATTGGCGCCGCCCCGAGGCCGACGCCAAATCGCTGCGGGAGGGCTGGTACTTTACCGGCGATACCGGCCTCATTGATCCCGACGGCGATCTCTTCGTCACCGGCCGCGTCGACGACATGATCATCACCGGCGGCGAGAACGTCTCGCCGGTCGAGATCGAGAGCTGCCTGTCGCTGCATCCCGCTGTTGACGAGGTCGCGGTGGTCGGCGTCGCCGACGAGAAATGGGGCAAGGTCGTCGTCGCCTTCGTCAAGCGCAATCGCGCGGTGTCGGAAGGAGAGCTGGAACAGTTTTGCCGCACCTCTGGCCTTGCCAATTTCAAGCGGCCGCGCCGCTACGTCTTCGTCGATGCGATCCCGAAATCGCCGGTCGGCAAGCTGCTGCGGCGACTGCTCGTCGCTGGAGAATACGAGGCCGAGCGCCTGCCGCCGTCGGACGCGGCCTGATCATCAACCATCAACAGAAGGAAGACAACATGGCGTCACCCTATTCATTCACCGATCCCCGGCTCGCCAAGCTCGACGGGTTCAAGGTCGAGATCGACGAGGCGCGTGAGCGCGCCGACATCATCCTTGAGAGGCCGCCCTACAACGTCGTGGCGATGCCACAGCGCGACCAGCTGCGCCTGACTTTCGAGACGCTGGACGAGGATCCGCGCGTGCGCGTCATCGTGCTGCGCGGCGAGGGCGAGCACTTCTCCAGCGGCGGCAATATCGGCGGCTTCATGGAGGCGAGCCCGGAGCACGTCTCCAAGCTCGCCTGGAACATCGCCGCGCCCGCGCGCTGCGCCAAGCCCGTCATCGTCGCCAACCGCGGCTATTGCTTCGGCGTCGGCTTCGAGCTGTCGCTAGCCTGCGATTTCCGTATCGCCTCGGAGACCACGCAATACGCGTTGCCGGAGCAGAAGCTCGGCCAGATCCCGGGCTCGGGCGGCTCGGCGCGCCTTCAGAAGATGGTCGGCATCACCCGCACCAAGGACATCGTGATGCGCTCCAAGCGCATCTCGGCCAAGCAGGCCTATGACTGGGGAATCGCCACCGATTGCGTGCCGGATGCCGAGCTGGAGACGGCGACCGACAAGCTCGTCGATGAGCTCCGCACCTTCTCGCCGCTGGCGCAGCGCACCGCCAAGAAGCTCCTCAACGACACCGAGGATTCGACGCTCGCCATCGCCATCGAACTCGAAGGCCATTGCTACAGCCGCCTGCGGCAGTCGGAAGACTTCAAGGAAGGCGTCGAGGCCTTCAACGCCAAGCGTCCGCCGAAGTTCGCCGGCCGCTGAGACGCGACGAAACTGCCGCGGTTCGCAATGGTGCGAACCGCGGTGTCATTCAAAACGGGGGAGGTCAAACAACATGGCTGAGATGGATATGCCGGTCGCGGGTGCACAAGCGTCGGCCGATAACAAGCAGATGGTCAACGCGATCATCGCCTCGGTGCTCGGATGGGCACTCGATCTGTTCGATTTGTTCATTCTGCTCTACGTGGCGCCGGTTGTCGGCGCGCTGTTCTTTCCGTCGAGCAATCCGGCACTGTCGCTGGCCGCGGTCTACGGCTCGTTCGCCGTCACGTTGCTGATGCGGCCGCTCGGCTCGGCGATCTTCGGCCATTATGCCGACGTGCACGGCCGCAAGCAGGCGATGCTTATCGCCATCATCGGCGTCGGCGTCAGCACGGCGGCGTTCGGCCTGCTGCCGACCATCGCGCAGGTCGGTGTGATCGCGCCGGTCATCTTCCTGATCCTGCGCCTGGTGCAGGGCATCTTCGTCGGCGGCGTCGTGGCGTCCACCCACACTATCGGGACCGAGTCCGTGCCGCCGCAATGGCGCGGTGCGATGTCCGGTCTGGTCGGCGGCGGCGGTGCCGGCATCGGCGCGCTGCTGGCGTCCTTCATCTTCCTGATCACGTCCTCGGTCTTCGCCGGTGATGCCTTCGCGGTGTGGGGCTGGCGCTTCATGTTCTTTTCGGGACTGCTGAGCTCGCTACTCGGCTGGTTCATCTTCCGCAACCTCGAGGAGTCGCCATACTTCAAGGAGCTCAAGCGCCAGCAGGGCAACAAGCAGGCGAAAGTCTCGAAAGCGCCGGTCAAGGACGTGTTCTCCGGCCAATATCGCAGCGTGCTGCTGGTCAATCTGCTCATCACCTTCGGTGGCGGCGCGGGCTACTACCTGACCTCGGGCTATCTGCCGAGCTTCCTGAAGGTCATCAACGCGGTCCCGAATCAGACCTCGTCGCTGATCCTGATGGGCGCGAGCGTGTCGGCGTTCTCCTCCGCGGTGCTCGTCGGCGCGCTCAGTGACCAGATCGGCCGCAAGAAGACGTTTTTGCTGATCGGCGTGCTGGCTGCGGTATTGCTGCCGCTGTGCTATCTCAATCTCGCAGCGACGACGGACACGACGCAGATCACGCTCTATGCGCTGGCCATCGCCTTCATCGGCAATGCCGGTTACGCCCCGGTGCTGATCTTCCTCAACGAACGTTTTCCAACGGCGCTGCGCGCGAGCGGCACCGGCCTGTCCTGGAATATCGGCTTTGCGCTGGGCGGCATGATGCCGACCTTCGTCTCGCTGGTAAGCGGCAGCCCCGCGGAGATTCCGATGTCGCTGGCCTACTTCGCGGTCGGTGTGTTCGTGATCTATCTGATCGGTTCGATCGTGATCCCCGAGACCAAAGGCGACTTCCGCTGAAGCAAACCGGCGCGGCCACGACGGCCGCGCCGATCCATCGCATTGCACGACGAGACAGGAATGGATGAGCTGCATTTCGACGATGTGATCGTCGGCGGCGGGTCGGCGGGCTGCGTGCTCGCCAATCGGCTTTCCGCGGATGGGGGGCGTCGCGTGCTTCTGATCGAAGCCGGGATGGATACGCCGCCGGAGGCGACGCCGCCCGAAATCCTCGACAGCTATCCGATGACGCTGTTCTTCGGCGACACGTACATCTGGCGCGGCCTGTCGGCGGCGGCCGGCCGTAATGCCGAAGGCAAGCCTGTTATCCGCGCCTATGAGCAGGGACGGGTGATGGGCGGCGGCTCCAGCATCAACGTGCAGTCGGCCAATCGCGGCCTCCCGCGCGACTATGATGAATGGCGCGATCTCGGTGCGCGGGGCTGGGGCTGGGCGGATGTGCTGCCATATTTCCTCAAGCTAGAATCCGATCTCGATTTCGACGGACCGCTGCACGGCAGCACGGTCCAATCCCGATCCGACGCATCGCGCGCGAAGCGATGCCGCCGTTCGGCCACGCCGTCGGCGAGGCGTTGTCCGCAACTGGCCTGCCATTCCGAAAGGACCAGAACGGCGAGTTCGAGGACGGCATTTTTCCGCCGGCGTTTTCGAACCGCAATGACCAGCGTGTCTCCACGGCCGCCGGCTACCTCGATGCGGCGACGCGGGCGCGGCCGAATCTGACCATCTGGGCCGACAGCGAGGTCGAGCAACTTCGGCTTGACGGCCGCCGCGCAACGGGTGTGATGGTCGCTCGCGGCAGCGAGCGGCTCACCGTCGGTGCCCGCCGCGTAATCCTCACGGCAGGCGCGCTGCAATCGCCGGCGATCCTGATGCGGGCGGGCATCGGCCCCGGTGCGGCGCTGCAAGCTCTGGGCATCCCCGTGGCGATCGATTTGCCCGCGGTCGGCAGCAATCTGCGCGACCATCCCGCGCTGACGTTCTGCCAATACCTGCCGAGGCAGCTACGGCTGCCGCTGACCCGGCGGCGCCCAAACTTTGCCGCGATGCGCTTCTCCTCCAAACATCGAGGCTGCGATGCTTCCGATATGTACATCACGGCCTCGGCGCGCGGAGGCTGGCACGCGCTGGGCACGCGGCTCGGTCTCTATTTCCTCTGGTGCAACCGGCCGTATTCGAGCGGATCGCTGAAGCTGGCGACGCCCGATCCCGAGACTTTTCCGGTTGTCGATTTCAACCTGTTGTCCGATCCGCGTGATCTCGAACGGATGATTGCGTCCGTCCGCCTGCTTGCGAGCCTGGTCGTCCATCCCGCGGTCAATCCTGAGGCCGGTGATTTCTTCCCGGCCTCGTATTCCCCGCGCATCAAGCGGCTGAGCCGGTATGGCACGGTCAATCGCATTGTCGCATCCATCCTCGGGCCGATGCTCGACGTGCCTGCGGTCCTCCGGCAACTCCTGATCCGGCTGGTCCTGCTCAACGGCACCGCCTTTCGGGCGACGCTGGCGGACGACCGTGCCCTTGAAGCCTTTGTGCGGCAGAGCATGTTCGGCGTCTGGCACCCCGTGGGGACATGCCGCATGGGCGATTCCGCCGACCCCACGGCGGTAGTCGATCCCGAGGGCAGGGTGATCGGCAGCGACAATATTTTCGTGGCGGATGCCTCGATTATGCCGCGGTTGCCGACGGCCAATACCAACATCCCCGTGATCATGGCGGCCGAGAAGATCAGCGATGCGCTTTTGCCCCGAAGTTAGAGTGGGATGCCCCGACCGCAGGCGCGCGCAAGGATGGCCGAAATTGCCCGACACGTCACCGAACTTCCGGATCAGTTAGACTGGACACCGACCGAAGCTGACTATCAATGGGGTTGTGCGCCAATGACCGCTGACGGTATCGGCTGACAGTCGGTCAAAGCCCAAGAGGAGTCCGTTTCGGCTTAGTGTACGTCTATGTTCGTCGACTGATACCGATAGTTGCTGAAAGTGCCGCCCCTCAGAGCCTCGGAAATTTTCCTGTGAATTCAAGACCAAAAATTTGGGGCGGGTATACCGTCGGCATTAGACCGTCAGCTTTGAGGATTTATGCTTGTTAATCAACGCGAAAACGGCTTCCTGAATCATTGAGTGGGGAGTAGTGCGGGTGGCGAGGATAGCGCAGTTTAGCGTATTTGGTCGAACTGTTCTCCGCCCGTCGCGCTGAGAGGCGGGCCGGCCAGCGAGCTCGGCTTATCCCGGCGGAGATCTGAAAGCCATTATCTTTTCATTGATGGAGAAATTCCGCGCGCTTGGTCGTACATAAAGGTCGGGCGCTCAGAGTCTTCGACACCGATAGGTCCGCCACAGGGGTTGATTAGCACCGATCCTTTCGGCCAAGGTAGCCTCAAGCAGCCTCGGGCAGGGATTGAAGAATTCAGAAAGTTCAATTTCTGAGGTGGCTGCGTGTGGATGACGTGTGCACCGACGGACCAACAAGGATTCGGTTACAGCCATCATGCGCTTTTGACAGCAGGGCCTCCGGTTGCGGCACGAGGATTCGGCGGCTTGATAGCTCTAATTGCCCGATCTGATTGATCCGTCTGCGCAATCCCAGCCGCGACATGCCCGCGGGCGCCGCAATGCATGTCAAAAAAGTATCAGTCGCACATTGAAATCGTGGTGGCGGGTCCAGATACCGCTCGCTACGATCTCGGGCGAGAGGAAGCGCTGAAGCAAATTCAGCCAATAAGGGAACAGGTGCGGCTCATTGCAAACCGCACCGGCCTGAAGGGAGCGGATATGGAACCGGACCTGGAAGTTGTCCAGATACGGCGCGGCGAGTCGTTCAAGGCGTGGTCGCACGGCTACCCATTCCACACCGTCCGCTGGCATTTCCATCCCGAATACGAGCTCCACCAGGTTGTGACGACCAGCGGTCGCTATTTCGTCGGCGACTTCATCGGCGAGTTCGAGCCGGGCAATCTCGTGCTCACCGGCCCCAATCTGCCGCACAATTGGGTGAGTGATGTGCCGGCCGGAAACACCATCCCGCTACGCGGGCGCGTCCTCCAGTTCAGCGAAGAGTTCATCGGCGACCTGATGAAGGTCATGCCGGAGCTGTCGGGCCTCGCCGCGCTGCTGGATTTCTCCCGGCGCGGCGCGCTCTTTACGCGCAGCACCAGCGACTTGATCTCTCCGCTGATGGAGGAGATCGTGACCGCGAACGGTGTGCGCCGGATCGAACTGTTCCTGATGATCTTGGGGACACTCTGCCGCGCCCGCAATGCGCGTCCGCTCTCCAGTCCGAATTATCTGCCCGACCCGTCCGGGTATATGTCGGCGGGCATGAATAAGGCGCTTGCCTTCATCCGACAGAATTTGACGCAGCCTTTCGGTGAAGCCGAGCTTGCGGCGATCGCCGGCCAGTCGCAAAGCGCGTTTTCGCGCTCCTTCCGTCGGCACACGGGCATGTCGCTGGTGCAATACGTCAAGCGCCTGCGCGTCAATCTCGCCTGTCAGATCCTGATGAGCGACGAGCAGGCTTCCATCACCGACATCTGCTTCGAGGTCGGCTTCAACAATCTCTCCAACTTCAATCGGCAGTTTTTGGCCGAGAAAGGTATGCCGCCTTCGCGCTTCAGGCGATTGCTCGCGCAGAACATCGATACGGCACGCGCGGCCTAGCCGGCGAAAAAGCAAAGGAGGAGACCAAAACGGGAAGAATGACGGGGGCATGCCGATGGCAGCCCGCGACAGGAATCGCTTGTCCGGGAATTCCGTGCGGCTTCAGAGCCCCGGCACTCATCGCCGCCGGGACGGGAGCCGCGAAGGCCCATCTTCAAGGATCAACCACAGCACTCCAGTTCTGGAAAGGAAAGTCCGAATGAAAAAGTTCTCCCCGAAACATGCAGGCACGCTTGCTCTGGCGGTGTCGCTGCTCGGCACAACGGCAATGATCTCGCAGGCCGCAGAGGTGAAGGATGCGACGGTTGCCTTCCTGATGCCGGACCAGGCCTCCACCCGCTACGAACAGCACGATTATCCGGGCTTTGCCGCGGAGATGAAGAAGGTCTGCGAGAGCTGCAAGGTGATCTATCAGAACGCCAGCGCCGATGCAGCGCGGCAGCAACAGCAGTTCAACTCGGTCATCTCGCAGGGCGCCAAGGTGATCGTGCTCGACCCCGTCGATTCCACCGCCGCAGCCTCCCTCGTCAAGATGGCGCAGTCGCAGGGCATCAAGGTCATTGCCTATGACCGGCCGGTGCCCGACGCCAAAGTCGATTTCTACGTCTCCTTCGACAACGAAGCCATCGGCAAAGCCATCTCCGATTCGCTCATCAAGCATCTGAAGGCCACCAACGTCGCGGCGAAGGAAGGTGAGGGCGTGCTCGAAATCAACGGGTCGCCGACCGATGCCGCTGCGGGCCTCATCAAGAAGGGCATCCACGCGGGCCTTGATAAGAGCGGCTATCCGCTTCTCGCCGAATACGACACGCCGGACTGGGCGCCGCCGAAGGCGCAGCAATGGGCGAGCGGCCAGGTCACCCGCTTCGGTAAGAAGATCCTCGGTGTGGTGGCCGCCAACGACGGCACCGGCGGTGGCGCAATTGCCGCTTTCAAGGCCGCGGGCGTCGATCCGGTGCCGCCGGTGACGGGCAACGATGCGACGATCGCCGCGCTTCAGCTCATTATCGCCGGCGATCAGTACAACACGATCTCCAAGCCCAGCGAGATCGTGGCCGCTGCCGCGGCCGAGGCGGCAGTGAAGTTCCTTTCCGGCGAGACGCCCAAGGCGGAAACCACGCTTTTCAACGCGCCATCGAAGCTGTTCGTGCCGGCGGTCGTCACGCAGGAGAACCTGAAGGCGGAGATCATCGACAAGAAGATCCAGACGGCCGATCAGCTCTGCACCGGCCGATATGCCGTCGGCTGCAAGAAGCTCGGCATCACGCAATGACTGCCTCGGTCCCGGCCGCTCGCCGCGGCCGGTACCGACGTCGAGAGGACGGACAGGATATGACCACGACCCCGGACGTCGATCGCGCGCAGGGCGGACCGCGTCAGCCGGTCCTGAGTCTTCGCGGAATTTCCAAGCATTTCGGTGCCGTGTCCGCCCTGACCAACGTTGATCTCGACGTGCATGCCGGCGAGGTCGTGGCGCTCGTGGGCGACAATGGCGCTGGGAAATCCACCCTGGTAAAGATCCTTGCCGGCGTGCACCAGCCCAGCTCCGGAACGATCACCTTCGGCGGCGAACATGTCGTCCTGTCCGATCCAGCCACCGCGCTCGGCCTCGGCATCGCCACCGTTTTCCAGGATCTGGCGCTCTGCGAGAATCTCGATGTGGTCGCGAATATCTTCCTCGGCCGCGAGCTCAATCCGCTGCGGCTCGACGAGGTCTCTATGGAGCTTCGCGCCTGGACCTTGCTCAACGAATTGTCGGCGCGGATTCCGAGCGTGCGCGAGCCCGTGGCATCGCTCTCCGGCGGACAGCGCCAGACGGTTGCGATCGCGCGTTCACTGCTCACTGAACCGAAGCTCATCCTGCTCGACGAGCCCACCGCCGCACTCGGCGTCGCCCAGACCGCCGAGGTGCTCGACCTCGTCGAGCGCGTTCGCGCCCGCGGCCTCGGCGTCATCATGATCAGCCACAACATGGAGGACGTTCGCGCCGTCGCCGACCGGATCGTAGTGCTGCGGCTCGGCCGCAACAACGGTGAATTCGAGCCCGACGTCTCCAACCAGGATCTCGTCACGGCGATTACCGGTGCGGACGAAAACTCGGTCTCGCGCCGCGCCAGCCGGCGCCGCGCCCATCAGCTGCCGGAGCTTGGGCGATGACGGGCGAGACGCACCCGGTTTCGACGGCGCGGCTGCTCGACCGCAGCGACGAACGGGTCAAGCACGCGGATACGATCGGCAACACGATCCGCGCCTTTGTCGACCGGGTGCGGTCGGGCGACCTCGGCTCGCTGCCGGTGGTCGTCGGGCTCATCGTCATCTGCACGGCATTCGAGAGCCTCAACCCGGTCTTTCTCGCGCCGGACAATCTGGTCAATTTGCTGTTCGATTGCTCGACGGTGGGCGTGATCTCGCTGGGCATCGTCTGCATCCTGATGGTCGGCGAGATCGATCTCTCGGTCGGCTCGGTGAGCGGGTTTGCATCGGCACTCGTCGGCGTGCTCTGGGTCGGTCAGGATTGGCCGGTCGCCGTTGCGATCGTGACGGCGCTGGTGCTGGGCGCGGCCATCGGCGCGCTCTACGCGTTTCTGTTCAATCGCCTGGGGATGCCGAGCTTCGTGTCGACGCTGGCCGGCCTGCTGGCGTGGCTCGGCCTGCAGCTCTATCTGCTCGGCTCCTCCGGTTCGATCAATCTTCCGTACGGATCGCCATTGGTCAATTTCGGTCAGATGCTCGTCATGCCGCCGATCGTGTCTTATGTGCTGGCGGCGGTCGCGATCCTGGTCATGTTCGTGACCGACTACCGGACGGCCGCGCGTCGGCGGGCGGCGGGCCTCTGGGCCAGTTCGCTCGGCCGCATGGTGCTGAAGGCGCTGCTGGTCACCATCGTGCTCGAATTCGTCGTGTATTATCTCAATCTCGGGCGCGGCATTCCCTGGATGTTCGGCCTGTTCGTCGGATTGTGCGTGGTCATGAACTACGCGTTGACGCGAACCAAATGGGGCCGCTCGATGTCCGCCGTCGGCGGTAATCGCGAGGCGGCGCGCCGCGCCGGCATCAACGTTCGCCGCGTCCATTTGTCCGCGTTCGTGCTGTGCTCCACACTGGCGGCCGCTGGTGGCATATTGGCCGCGGCGCGGCTGGCATCGTCCAGCCAGCAGGCCGGGACCGGGGATGTGAACCTCAACGCAATCGCCGCCGCGGTCATCGGCGGCACGAGCCTGTTCGGCGGCCGCGGCAGCGCCTATTCCGCATTGCTCGGCGTCATCGTCATCCAGTCCATCGCGAGCGGCTTGACGCTGCTCGATCTCTCCTCGTCGCTACGGTACATGATTACGGGCGCGGTCCTTGCCATTGCGGTCATCGTCGATTCGCTGGCACGGCGCTCGCGTCTCTCCCATGGCCGAGCTTGAATAACCCGAACAAGAAAAGGACAAGCCTTGGCCCAAGAACTTGCAGGAAAAGTTGCCGCGATCACCGGCGCCGCGTCGGGCATCGGTCTGGAATGTGCCAGAACATTGATCGGCGCGGGTGCGCGGGTGGTGCTGATCGATCGTGCGGAGGAGGCACTGAGCAGCGTCTGCGCCGGGCTGGGCGACCGGGCGATTCCATTGCGTGTCGACCTCACC
The DNA here is from genome assembly GCF_054967145.1 of Bradyrhizobium sp. UFLA06-24. Taxonomy (NCBI): domain Bacteria; kingdom Pseudomonadati; phylum Pseudomonadota; class Alphaproteobacteria; order Hyphomicrobiales; family Nitrobacteraceae; genus Bradyrhizobium; species Bradyrhizobium sp. UFLA06-24. The sequence continues at coordinate 12,973 of NZ_JADFUE010000044.1, read as the reverse complement.
GATCTTGTGAGCGTGCAAACCATGATGCCGCAGGTGCTGGAGAAGGCGGGCCAGCTGGACATCTTTCATGCGAATGCCGGCGCCTATGTCGGCGGCGAGGTGCTTGGCGGCGATCCCGACGCCTGGGACCGCATGCTCAATTTGAACGTCAATGCGCTGTTCCGCTCCATCCATGCGGTACTGCCGCATATGGTCGAACGAAAAAGCGGCGACATCATCGTCACCAGTTCGATCGCAGGGCTCGTCCCCGTCGTCTGGGAACCGATCTACACCGCCTCAAAGCACGCCGTGCAGGCTTTCGTGCACACGCTGCGCCGGCAGGTCGCCAAGCATGGTTTGCGCGTCGGCGCGGTTGCACCCGGTCCGGTCGTGACCGCGCTCATCAAGGACTGGCCCAAGGCGAAGGTGGAGGAGGAAATGGCGGCCGGCGGGTTGATGCAGCCAGTGGAGGTCGCAGAGGCGGTGCTCTTCATGCTGACGCGTCCGAGAAACGTCACCATCCGCGACCTCGTCATCCTGCCGCAGAGCAACGATCTGTAGCGTCTCATGACCAAGCAATCCGATAACCGCCATTTCCTTGGCATCGATGTCGGCACCAGCAGCGCACGGGCCGGCGTGTTCGACCGCGCCGGCAAGCTCCTTGCGAGTGACAGCGCCCCTGTCGCGCTCTGGCGGGAGGCCGGCGATGTCGTCGAGCAGTCCAGCCAGGATATCTGGCATGCCGTCTGTCGCAGCGTGCGCGGCGCGGTGGCGCAGGCCGGCGTCGCGCCCGACAGCATCGCCGGCATGGGCTTCGACGCGACCTGCTCGCTGGTGGTGCTAGGCGAGGGCGGCGCGCCGCTGCCCGTCGGACCGTCCGGCGATCCCGCCCGCAACGTCATCGTATGGATGGATCACCGCGCCGCCGATCAGGCGCGCCGCATCAACCAGACGGGCGAAAAAGTTCTCGACTATGTCGGCGGAACGATCTCACCCGAGATGGAGACGCCGAAACTGTTGTGGCTCGCCGAGAACATGCCAGACACGTTCTGCCATGCGTGGCAGTTCATGGACTTGACCGACTTTCTCTCCTGGCGGGCGACAGGGAGCCTGTCTCGCTCCACATGTACCGTGACATGCAAGTGGACCTATCTGGGTCACGAAAACCGTTGGGACGATCAATTCTTCCGCAAGGTCGGCCTCGGCGTGCTCGCGGACGAGCAGTTTCGCAGGATGGGCACCGAGATCGTGCCCGGGGGAACGAGATTGGCGGCGGGCCTGACGGCGAAGGCCGCGGCCGATCTCGGCCTCATTGCGGGTACGGCGGTCGCCGCCGGCCTTATCGACGCCCATGCTGGCGGTGTCGGAACGGTGGGCGCGCGCGGTACGGCGGGCACGGTGCTGACGCGCATGGCCTATGTGTTCGGAACCTCCGCCTGTACCATGACGACCACGTCGGCTCCGTCCTTCGTCCCCGGCGTGTGGGGACCCTATTTCTCGGCCATGGTACCCGGGCTCTGGCTCAATGAAGGGGGGCAGTCCGCCGCCGGCGCTGCTATCGAGCATCTGTTGCAGATGCATCCGCATTCCGCGCAAGCGACGCAGGCTGCACGCCAGAAGCAGCAGACGCTTGCCGATTGGCTGGCCTCCGAAACCGAATCCCGCGGCGGTGCCGGAATGATTCCGCAGTTGGTCGGCGAGGTGCATGTGGTCCCCGAATTCCTCGGCAATCGCGCGCCGTTTGCGGATCCCGACGCGCGTGCGCTGATTGCCGGGCTCGATATGCGCGCGGATCTGGACAGCCTGCTGGCGCTTTATCTCGCCGGGCTGTGCGGTCTCGGCTGCGGCGCGCGGCAGATCGTTCGCGCCCAGCAAGACAAGGGCATCGCGGTCGATACGATGGTGGTCAGCGGTGGCGCCGCAAAGAGTCCCCTCGTGCGGCAAGTCGTCGCCGATATGACAGGCTTGACGGTCGCCGCGTCGGCCTCACCGGAGGCCGTCCTGCTCGGCTCCGCCATGCTTGGATCCGTTGCTTCGGGCGACCATGCCGATCTCGGCGAGGCGATGCAGGCGATGTCGGTTCTGGGAGACATCCATCGACCCCAGGCCGCTCTGGCAGATTGGACCGACCGGCGCTTTGCAGCCTTCGAGGCCCTGCAAAAGGTCGGTCGGGCTATCAGAAGCGCTTCCTAGCCGCTCTGCAGGCTGGACCCGGTGTCCCCAGGCACGCTCGTTTCTGGCGCCCGTGTTGGCTGTTGTGCGCGAGGGAGAAGCGGAGCGGCGCCTGGCAATCCGGATGAGCCTGGAACGTTTTGCAAAGCAGCCCTGTTTTTTCCAGGCAATGCACATGTCACGATCGATGCCGTCGGTCGTCTCTTTGTCATTAGACAGTCAAGGAGGCCGCCAAATGAAACCCCGCATCAATCTTGCAAGCCCGAATGAGGGCATTGAGGCTATGCGCGCCGCCAATCAATGGGCGGCGAGCCTTCTCGATCCGAAGCTGGTCGCACTCGTCAAGGTGAGAGCTTCCCAGATCAATGGGTGCAATTTCTGTCTGCACATGCACAGCGGCGAGGCGTTCAAGCACGGCGAGAGTCCTACCCGGCTTCTCCTGTTGGACGCCTGGCGCGAGTCGGCGCTGTTCTCGGACCTGGAGCGGGCGGCGCTTGCGTGGACGGAGAGCTTGACGCGGATTGCAGAAACTCACGCGCCCGATGAAGTGTTCGAAGAAGTGCAGCGATGCTTCTCGCAGGATGAGATCATCGCGCTCTCCGTTGCAATCGCGCTCATCAATGCCTTCAACCGCCTTGCCATAGGAGCGCGCGCTCACCATCCAGACGAACCCCAGGCCAACTGAGTTTCAGCTCGATCACTTCCTCGGGAGTGCACCATGACGGACCCCTTACAGGAGCAAAACTCGCCTGAAGAGAGCGGGCGCAGGGCGGCAGACCAGTTCGAAAAGCACCGTCGTTATTTGACCGGTTTGGCCTACCGGATGCTTGGCTCGTTGACTGAAGCCGAGGATGCTGTGCAGGAAGCCTACCTTCGATGGCACGGTACCGACAGGGCGAGGGTCGAGTCGCCGCGAGCGTTCCTGGCAAAGGTCGTCACTCGCATCTGTCTTGATCAGATGAAATCCGCCCGCGCAAAGCGTGAGACCTATGTCGGCCCATGGTTGCCGGAGCCCGTGCTGGATGCCGAGACCCTGGGGGCGGAGACGGCGAGCGACTATGCCTCCGATTTGTCCATCGGATTGATGTTGGCCCTGGAACGGCTTTCACCGCTCGAGCGGGCCGCCTTTCTGTTGCATGACGTCTTTGATGTCGAGTTCGAGGAGGTTGCCCGGCTGCTCGGACGCAATCAGGTAACGTGCCGGCAACTCGCCGCGCGAGCGCGTGCGCACATCCGGGAGTCGCGACCACGATTCGAGGTTGAACCTGACAAAGGAAATGAAATCCTCGAGGCATTCATGACGGCCTATCGGACCGGCAACGTCGATGGCCTGGCGAATATCCTCTCAAACGACGCCGTGCTGTACACGGACGGTGGCGGCAAGCGACGAGCCGCGCTCAATCCGATCGTCGGACGCCCCAGGATCATTGCGCTTTTCGCCGGCCTGGCGCGCAAGCGCGTGCAACCTGTTGTCGACCTGCGTCCTGCGATGATCAACGGGCTCCCTGGATGCGTGGCAACTTTGGCAAATGGAGAGCTTCTCACCATCGCCCTCGAGATCGTGAGCGGCAGGATCGGCAGGGTTTATGTCGTTCGGAATCCGGACAAGCTGACGCGTGTTGCCAACAGTAAAGGCCCCCACGATGCCTGAGGGTGCCAACGGCCAAGGGAGATATGGGACCGACCTGCTTCGAATCACGACCGTTATCTCGGTTGCCATCTACCTCATCCCGGAAGGCGCCCACTTCTTTGAAATGTTCAACAAATTGAAGATGTCGTCGGTCGACTACATGACGATGCAAAGGGCTTATGATGGCTGGGCGTTCTTTGGTGTCGCGATCGTCATTGCGGTTGGCTGCACGCTCGGCCACGCCATCACCATGTGGGACATTCCCGTCGCGCGCTGGCTTTCGCTGGGAGCGCTTGCCTTACTCATTGGTGCCCAGGTCATCTTCTGGTGCTTTATCTATCCGATGAACGCCCTCACAGGGAATTGGACCGAGATGCCAGCAAATCTCGACGTCGCCCGCCTCCAATGGGAATATGGGCATGCCGCGAGTGCGGCGCTGACATTGTCGGCATTGGTGCTGGCGCTGTGCGCAGTCCTGTCGGGAGTCCGGGGGATCAGTCAATCCACGAGGAAAGTCCGACGAATGCAGGCTCGATCGTCCTCACAGCGGATCCAGATGAGCAATATGCACTCGCTGCTCCTTCTCATCACGGCAGGACTGGGGACGGCCGCGTTTATCGCCCTGGCCATTCTGGGGTGGGGTGGGCTGCGCCCGTTCTTTTCTCATGCACCCCTCTCGGTGCTGACAGCGGTCACGGTCGTGCTGACGATCGCATCCATGTTCACCGCCGGCAATCTGAGTCCCGGCGTGCGTGAGGATCGGTCGAACCGCTGGGTCCTTGCCGCTTTCGCGGCCCTCGGCATTCTGATCGGCTGGCTTCCGGCTCTCACGGACCGATTGGACTGGGGTACGATTGACGGCGACACAACGCGCTGGTGTAGCGTGGTTATCTATACGATGGGCGGAGCGCTGAGACTGTGCCCCGTATTCGTCCTTGGGAATCGCTTCAGTGGACTTGTCGCGATCCAGCCAGAACACCGTCTCGTCACCACCGGGCCCTATCGCTGGATCCGTCATCCGAGTTATCTCGGCATGCTTCTATGTGTCTTGGGCTGGGCCCTTGCCTTCCGCTCACTTGCGGGCGTGCTGCTGGCAGCGGCGACAGTCGTGCCGGTCGTCGCGCGGATGGATGCTGAAGAAGCCCTGCTGATCGGCGCGTTTGGTGAGCAATACCGGACCTATCGAGTTAGCACGGCCCGCCTCGTGCCTGGCTTCTACTAATCGACGTCGTTGCGGAGTCCACCACATCAAGGACAAGGAGTGCGTTATGGAACTAGTGTCCCCCGACCGTGTCCTGCGGCTTGACCCTGTTTTCGGATCCATGGGGCTTGAGGCCGCTCGCAGCGTCTGGTCGCCGTCGAAGCTCTCAATGCGTGAAAAGGCGTGTCTGCTTCTTGCGGGCGATGTTGCGGTACGCGAGCTTGGTCTCCCGTTCGAGCTGCATGTCGCCATGGCCTTGAGCCAGGCCGATATGTCCGTTGAAGACCTGCGTGAGCTCTTGCGTCATGTGGCGCCAGCGGCCGGTCTCAATCCGACCTCGCGGGCCTTTGAGCGACTGGCGGTCGTGGTCGCTGAGCTCGGCCATAGCCCGGACAGCCATGCAGCACGCGCTCCATCGCCTCATCCGGCAACGGCCTATCCGGCACATGCTCTTGAAGCACTCAGATCTGCCGATCCCAAGCTTGCCCTTGCAATCGAAAGACAATCGTCTGAGCTTTGGGCACGACCCGGCCTGGACCACCGCGAGCGCCTGTTTGCCAGTTTTGCGATCGATGTTGTGAGCGGAACTCTCGGACAGGCCTTTGCAGCGCACGTTTGTATGGCGCTTCGGGCAGGCATCACAGCAGCCGAGATGCACGAGGCTTTGCGTGTGCTCGCCGAGTACTCGACAGTGAGAGCCTGGCAAGGGACGATTGCTCTTGAAGGCGCTTTGCGATCCGCTCCGAGGTCTCGGGGTAGCCTGGTGGCCTCCGGAGAGGGGAGTTGCGAGCCTCGCACGGTAGCGAGCAAGGTCGAGGTCGATAAATACGATAGGTCGGTTCTCAACGAGGCGGACGCGAGCGGCCTTGCCGTTGTCGAGACACGCTTGGTGGAAAAGTTTAGCGGCGGCATCGTCGGCGAGGGGAGGGCCAGCCACCTGCGGCTCGAACGTCCCGACGGCACGGGCACCTTGATCTGCTACGAGCGCATTGCGGGCTCAATCGGAACCCTGAAGGGTTCATTCCTGCTTAAAGCCGAGGGAGCCATGGAGCCGGGCCCAGTCGTCCGCGGCCGTTGGGAGGTCGTAGGCAGTTCGGGAACAGGAGAACTCGAAGGACTCAACGGTTATGCGGAGTTCTCGGCTGAGCGGGACGAGAAGTCCCCCACGGGATGGCGGGCCAGCACGTCCCTCACGTACTGGCTCTAGCCTCACCGACGTGTTGACGCTTCTGGCAAGACAGCGATGCTGCAATCGATAGCGGAGAAAATCTGGATAGCGGAGGGCTCCGAGGTGAGCTTCCACGGATTTCCGTATCCCACCCGCATGGTCATCGTCAGACTTTCGGACGGTGATCTCTGGGTCTGGTCGCCGATCGAACTCAATGAAGAGCTGCGCGCGGAAGTGGTCAGCCTCGGTCCTGTGCACCATCTCGTCAGCCCGAACAAGCTTCACCACCTCTTCCTGTCACGGTGGCAGGAATGCTTCCCGCAAGCACATCTTTGGGGGCCAGCGTCAACGATCGGCAAGCGACCCGACCTCACGTTCGAACGCAGCCTGACAGATCAGCCGCCGGCCGCATGGAGCCGAGACATCGATCAGGCTTGGTTTCGCGGCTCACCGTTGCTGGACGAGGTCGCATTCTTCCACAAAGCATCTGGTACTGCGATATTCGGCGACCTCGTTCAGGCCTTTGGCGAGGATTACCTCAAAACTAAATGGAAGCCATGGCAACGATACCTGGCGCGTCTGTCGGGCATCACTGCACTTACCGGTGCGCGTGCGCCGCTCGACCTCCGTCTATCATTTCTCGACCGCCATTTGGCGCGCAAAGCGCGTGCGAAGGTGTTGAACTGGCAGCCAGAGCGCGTCGTGATGGCACACGGGCAGTGGCAGCGGAGTGGCGGATCTGTGTTCCTCGCGCAATCCCTTTCTTGGATGGGTTGAGGTGATCCTGTTACCTGCAATGCCGCCCGTTGTGAGTAGATGGTCGTGACCGCCGCCACTGGTCGCATGAATAATGATTGCAGATACAACGACCAATATATCGGTGCGATGCTCGGGGAATGAAAAGAAGAGCCCGACCAAGCCGTTTTCGGAGGCAGCCACCCATACAAGCCAAGGCCGCCTCAGGTGGCGGCCTCTTTATGGCCTGGAATCTGGATCCGGGCGGAACTCGACTTTGAAAGCGTCCGTAAGTTATCGCGACCCGTCGATCGCATATCGTTTGACGATATCGATGGTCGAGCTTGCAAGCAAAGCTTCAGCCCCGCCATTAGCTGGTGGATAGATGAGCTTGGTATTGATTTTTCGCTTCAGGGCCTTTCCTTCAGCGCCAGTCAGCTCAACTCGTCGATCCCAGCCCTGTGTCCTGATCGCGCCCCACCGACCGAGGTCCAGACAGGTGACATAGTTAAGTTGAGAATACGGCACAGCGGTCATCCCAAGCAGGTCCCGCGCGGCGTTCTCCCCGGCAACCCGTCCAATCTGCAGCGCGTGTTGGCAGGATTGCAGAGCCCGGTGTCCATCTCCAGTGTCGGCCGCCGCAGCGTCGCCTGCGACGAATACTTCCGGCGCACCGGGAGCCCGGAGCTCTGCGTCGACGACGATCCGGCCGAGCTCATCTCGCTCGCCGGGAACATTACCCGTGAAGGGCGAGGCTCTCATGCCTGTCGCGAGCACGACGGCATCCGCCGAAAGAGCACTGTCGTCCGCGAAGCTTACACGGTTCGAAGCCAGCGCCGTGATTGTCGCGCCAAGTCGGAGCTCGATACGCGCAGACTGCAAGGCACGCTCGATCTCCGAACGCGGCCCAGGCCCGAGCTCGGGTCCGACCACGTCCGAGCGGTCGATCAAGACGATATGCATCCCTTCAGCAGCCTCGGCTGCACCGTGCGCCACGAATCGGTCGCGCAGCTCGAGCGAAAGTTCGATGCCCGTAAAGCCCGCGCCAACGACGACGAGGGTGGGGTCTTTCTTCTCGCAGGCGAGCTCCTTCAGACGCCGATCGAAAGCGATTGCTTCCGCTTGAGTGTCGACGGAATAAGCCTCTGCGGCGCCAGGCACTGGCGGACGACACATTCGACTGCCTGTGGCGACAATCAGGCGATCGTAGGTGAGGCAGGTGGCGTCATCGAGCGATACGATCTTCGCAGTCGTGTCCAGCCCGACCGCCTCGCCACGAACGTAGTTCACGTCGACCTTGTCCAGGTACGGAAGAACATCGACCGCGAGAGTGTCTGGCCTGGCCTCGTACAGTCTCGGCCTTATTTCCAGTCTTGGCTCTCTCGAAACAACAGTGATATCAGCTGCCGATTTCGCAACTCGCCGAGCCGCCATCGCTGCCCAAAAGCCGGCAAAACCTCCGCCAATGACAAGAATATTCCTCGACATGCTCGCTCCCTTTCTAACCTTGGTACGGCTTTCTCAAGTCATGACGAGTTAGAGTAGCTGGTTGTGACAGTTCATCCGGCTGATTTTGATCCGGCTGATTTTGGTCCTCACGGCATCGGCGCCGCGGGCCGATGCCTGCGCAGACACGACATCGCAGGCCTCCACAGACGGGACCAAAAAGACGGAGCGTGGCGACCTTGTTCGTGCCGGCGGCACCTGCTGCCAGAGCAAATTTGCCTCGTAGGTAGTTGCAGGTGCATGTCACACTGGGGGGCTCGCGATCGTCTCGAGGTGAATTATCCGGAGGAGAGAGACAACGGCCCGTCGGACGTCTTGCCGCTTTGGGAGATGCGCGCTCGAGCAAAGAACAGATCGGTTTTGCCGATGAGCAGGCCCCCCACCGGGCTCGTCAATTCGAGCAAGTGATATGTTGGTAAAGGAGACACGGATATGACAGGCGGCCCGGCAAAGCTGGTTCAGAGCCGATTGGCATTGCGGTTTGCGCTTGTGAGCGACAGACCAAGGTCGATCGCGAGCGCCAGCACTACGGCGCCGCCGCCGAGGCCGAACAGGACCAGATAGTCACCGCCGGTTTGGGCGTAGATCCAGGAGAAGCCATAAGCGGCGGCGGCCTGGAATAGCGCAAAGCTGGTGGTGGCATGGCTCCATGTCGCGCGCTGCTGCTCCGCCGAATGCGGCACGAGTTCGTGGATGCGCCCGAGCACCAGCGGCACGATGCCGGGCGTGAAGCCGCCGACCACGACACTCGATACGATCAGCGAGAGCGGCGCGGCGCTGACGGTCGGCAGTAGCACGGCCGCCGCCTCCATCAGGAACGCAGCGCGCAACGCCGGCCCGAACCCCGAGCGGTCTCCGAGATGACCGGTGACGAGCGGACCGACGATTGCGCCGAGACCGTACAGCACCCAATAGCGCGATCCCGCAGCGATGCCCTGGCCAAGGCCACGTGCGACGAAATCGACGATGAAGACCATGTGCGGCACCAGCGCCACCGCGTTGAGGCCATACTGGACCAGCAACGCCCGGGTCGCCGCCGAGTAGCGGTGGTGCTTCCCAGGATGCGGAGACGGCGCAGCATCACCTTTCGCGTCGGTCGGCCAATTCCACCAACTGGCGAGCGTTAGCAGAGCGGACAGCGTGCCCAGGCCATACCAGGCCTGTTGCAAGCCCTGCTGCAGGAGCAACGGCACCAGGGTGCCCGACGCGGCGACGCCAAGACCGACCCCGGCAAAGATCACGCCGCCGACGATGCCGCGTCGCGCGGGTGAGGTATGCGGCAGGATGACGGAGGCCGCCAGCACCATGATGATGCCGCCAGTCAGGCCAGACAGAAAGCGCCAGGCGAAGAACCAGGTGAACGACACCGGTACCGAGCTTGCGAAGAAGGATAGGCTGGCGAGCAGCATCATGGTCCTTAGTGCGCGGACCGCGCCGATCCGGGCGGCTGCAGCGCGGGCCGCGAGCGCGCCGGCGAGATAGCCGGCAAGATTCGCCGCGCCGAGATAGACGACGTCGGACGCGCCGAACCATTTTGCCGCGATCAGGGCCGGGATCAGCGGCGTGTAGGAAAAGCGGGCGAGGCCCAGTCCGACCAGCGATGCGGAGAGGCCCGCCACCGCATATCGCCAGGTCGCCTGCGATGTTGCTCCCGGCTGCGGAGGCAGCCGGGTCTCCAGAAGTTGCTTCGTCTTTGCGTTGGTCATGGCGTCCTCCAGCGCGCAAGCAGCGCTCGGATCATCCTGTCTGGCCGGTGCGATGGCGCCGGAATTCCTGCACGGGCAGGCCGCCCCAACCCGAATTGTCGGTGTCGACTTCCTCGATCACGACGAAGGTGGCCTCGAGCGGCTTGCCGAGAACGTCGCGCAGCAGCTCGCTCGATCCTTTGATCAGCGCCACCTTCTCCTCCCCCGTCAGCGACGCCGCTCCCGGCGTCGTTCCCTCGCGGGTCACTTGAATGGTGACGATGGGCATGATGCTGCTCCGCGCTCAATGGCCGGCGCTCTGGCCGCCGTCGACATGCAGGATCTCGCCGGTGACAAAGGAGGCTCCCTCGAGATAGAGCACGGCATCGACGATGTCGGACATTTCGCCCATGCGACCGACCGGGTGAAGTGCGCTGAGCTGGGCATGTGTGGCGACCGGATGCATCGGCGACTTGATGATGCCGGGCGACACCGCGTTCACGCGGATGCCGCGCTTGGCGTATTCGATCGCAAGCGACCTGGTCGCGGCGTTCAGCCCGCCCTTGCTCAGCGAGGCCAGCACCGAGGGAACGTTCGAGTTGGCCTGATCGACCAGCGTGGTCGTGATCTGGACGACGTGGCCCGAGCCCTGCTTCTCCATCTCGGCGATGGCAAGCTGGGTGATGTGGAAGAAGCCGGCGACGTTGGTGCCCATCACGGTCGCATAATCTTGGGCGGTGTACTGGGTGAACGGCTTGGCGACGAAGATGCCGGCATTGTTGACCAGCGCGTCGACACGGCCGAAGCGGGCGACGGCCTGCGAGACCACCCGCTCGGCGGTGGCCCGGTCGGCGATGTCGCCGGGAATGGCAAGGATGTCTTCGTCGCTTGACGGTTGGACGGAGCGCGCCGTTGCGACGACGCGGTAGTTGCGATCGCGAAAACCCTGGACCAGGGCGGCGCCGATACCCTGTGATGCACCAGTGACGATGGCAACCTTCTGCTCGATACCCATGAGGGGCTCCTGTTGTTGGCTTTCAGAACCTGCGCCAGCAGCGGCTGGCTTGGGCATTGAGGTACGTCGCGCTGCCCCGGCTGCGAATATGCGCTGTCCGGCAGACATTCTTTCGCGGCGCGAACGAATGCTGAGCGTCATGTAATTGTCGGAGGCAACTTAGCGACGCCCAAGGAGCTTCGTCAGTCTAATAGGAAACGTCTCATCTCAAGGGCTACAGCGTCTATCTGCGTCTCGAGCGCAAAATGGCCCGTATCTAACAGGGCGATGTGTGCATCAGGAATATCGCGGCGGAAGGCTTCCGCCCCCGCAGGGGCGAAGAACGGATCATTTTTCCCCCAGACAGCGAGCAATTTCGGCTGTCGCTGACGAAAGAAGGCTTGGTAGAGGGGATAACGTTCGATATTGCGCTTGTAGTCCAGTTTGAGGTCGATCTGCAAATCTGCGTTTCCCGGTCGAGCGAGTATCGCTGCATCGAGTGTAAAAGACTCTGGCTCGATAGTGGATGGATCGGCCACCCCGTGGAAATAGGCTGCCTTAACGCCATCGAGGCTCATCCGCGCGCGAATCGCTTCGCGCTTGTCGACGCTGGGGCTCGCCCAGTAAGCCCGCAGCGGATCCCACGCCTCCGGTCGCAGGCCCTCGAGATAGGCATTGCCGTTCTGGCTGATGATCCCCGCCACGCGATCGGGATAGGTCAACGCAAGATCCCAGCCGACCGGCGCGCCGTAGTCGAAAACGTAGAGCACATATCGTTTAAACTCGAGTGCATCGACGAACGCCGCTATCGTGCGGGACAGGGAGTCGAAGTCGTAAACATAATTGCGTTCGGCGGGGATTTGCGTGAAGCCGAACGACGGTAGATCGGGCGCGATCAGCCGGAACCGATCTGCCAGCCTTGGCATCAGGTGGCGAAAGTAGAAGGAGGAATTCGCAAAGCCGTGCAGCAACAGCAGGGTCGGCGCGTCGGCAGGACCCGCTTCACGGTAGAAGACGTCCAGGCCGTCGGCGCGGACCCATTTGTGACGTGGCCCGCTCGCGGCCTGCGGCACGGAGGCCTGTGCTGGCAGGGCCGTGCCCAGGCCCACGGCCGTTACGCCGGCCAGCACGGCACGTCGCGAGGCGCCCGATGAGCCTTGATTCCCGGCGACCATTGGCGGCTCGGGTGAGCATGAAAAGTGGATCATGAGAGTCTCCATTCTCAAGAGGTCATCGGGTCATCAATGCTGTCGCGGCCCCCTCAACGGTGCTTGCTGGCCTCCGCGTGCCGGACCAGCTCCGTGATCTCTGGCGTGAACCGAGTCTCACCGGGTTCGAGATATCCGGTCAGTCGAGCCGTGACTTCCTGAAACACCCAGCCATTGCCGTCGGGATCGCTGAATGAAGCGAACGACGCGTAGCTCTTGCGCTCCGGATTGGGGCCAGAGGCCACCCGCTTGCCGTTGGCGTGATGGAAGATGCCGCCCGTGTCATGGAAGGGCTCGCTGACCGCCACGCCGCGGCGGATCAGGTCGGCGCGGGCCGCCTCGATGTCGGAGACGATCAGATGCAGTCCTTGCACGGAGCCGGGAATGGCTGCCGTGACGTTCGTGCCGAAGATCACCGAGCAGCCAGAGCCAGGCGGCGTGAACTGGATTACGCGGTAGTCGTCGCCGTCAATGAAGTCGATATCGAGCCTCCAGCCGAGATCGCTGTAGAAGCTTTTTGCGCGATCTACGTCGGAAACCGGGATGACGATGACCTCGAGCTTCATCTCGATCTCGCTTGCTGCTACAGCTTTCGCCGTCGCTTCTTTTTGCAACTCAGTGACGCTCATGTTTGCCTCCTCGGTAAACGAAATGATGGTTATCGTTGGATTCAAGAGAGACACAGTTTCGTGCCT
>NZ_JADFUE010000043.1:0-55368 GCF_054967145.1 Bradyrhizobium sp. UFLA06-24 | reverse complement strand
GTTCCATAAACTGCGAGGCGGCGAGGTCGCAATCGTCGATCTCGAGATCGCCCGAGGCGACATGGGCTTTGAGATATTCGGACAGCCGGTTGATGGTCTTGTCCAGCACGCGCAGATAATAGCGGCGGCCGACGTCGGGCATGCGCTCGGCGATGGCCATTACGGTGCGGATCGCCGATCCGCCGCCGGGCCGGCAGAGCAGGTGGTTGTAGGCCTGGCCAAAGTCCTTCAGCGTGGTCTCGGCGTCGCGCGCAGGGTCGAAATTGAACACGACCTGGCCGTGAAAGAGCGCTTCCTCCTCCAGGATGGCTTCGAACAGCGCGCTCTTGTCGGCGAAGTAGACGTAGAGCGTGCCCTTGGAAACGCCGGCCGCGCGGGCGATCTCGCCCATGCTGGCGCCGTCAAAACCCAGATCCATGAACACCTTACGGGCGCCGGCCAGAATCTGGCGGCGTTTGGAGCTGTCCTCCTCCTGGAGGACGTGCAGATGTTCGCGACCGGCTACAACCATTGGTTCAGCGTCTCGGAAGGTTTCTGAAGCGGGCTCGAAGCATGAAACCTGAATAAAGGATTCGGGCCAGTAGGATCGGCCCGGGAATATTTAATAGATTGACCGAACCGTTCGGTCAATGGTATTTGGGATGGACGAGCGGGAAAATGCGGCTGTGCGACGGCCGCCCGGGATCGCGTTTTAATGGGGGAGGCCTTTATGGCCGCATCGAGAGACCAGGCTGCGCGCGTCCTTCGCCAGGAAGCGGTGGAAACGGCGCCCGCGAACGGTGAAGCTGCGACCGGGACATCAGCAGTCCTCGCCGAACAGCTGCGCTCTCATGTGGCCGAAGAGACCAAGCGCCGCACCAGCGAGGCGCCGGAGAAGCCCGTGACCGACCAACCGGCCCCGACTGCATCCGCGCCCGCTGCCGCGCCAAAATCCGGCAAGCGCAAATTCGTCATGATGGGCATCGGCCTCGTGCTGGCGCTCGCGGCCGCAAGCTATGCCGGCTATTACACGCTGGTCGGCCGCTTCTTCGTCTCCACCGACGATGCCTATGTCCGCGCCAACAACACCATGCTGGGCGCGCGCGTGGCCGGCCACATCTCGTCGATCCTTGCCCGCGACAACACGCTGGTGCATGCCGGTGACGTCATCCTGCGCATCGACGACGGCGACTACAAGATCGCGGTCGATGCGGCGGCGACCCGGATCGGGACCCAGCAGGCCACCATCGATCGCATCGGCCGCCAGATCGCGGCGCTCGACAGCCAGGTCGTACAGGCCAAGGCGCAGCTCGTCTCCGCCGAAGCTGGCCTCAAGCGCGCCGATCTCGATTACGAGCGCCAGCAGGCGCTGAGCAACAAGGGCTTCGCCTCGCGCGCGACATTCGAAACTTCGGAAGCCGGGCGCGACCAGGGCGCCGCCGCGGTGAAGGCCGCGCAGGCGGCCTACGACGTCGCGGTCAGCAATGTCGACGTCGCCAAGGCGCAGCAGGCCGAAGCCCAGGCGCAGCTCGCCGAGCTCAAGACCACGCTCGCCAAGGCCGAGCGCGATCTGTCCTTCACGGCCGTGCGTGCGCCGGTCGACGGCATCTTCTCCAACCGCCTCGTCAACGCCGGCGACTTCGTCGCGGTCGGCCAGCGGCTCGGCAATGTCGTGCCGCTCGATGACGTCTATATCGACGCCAATTTCAAGGAGACCCAGCTCAAGCGCATCCGCCCCGGCCAGCCGGTGACGATCAAGGTCGACGCCTACGGCATGCGCAAGTTCTCCGGCGTGGTCGACAGCATCGCGGCGGGCGCCGGTTCGGTGTTCACGCTGCTGCCGCCGGACAACGCCACCGGCAATTTCACCAAGATCGTGCAGCGCGTGCCGGTCCGCATCCGCGTGCCGAAGGCAGTTGCGAAGCAGAACCTGCTCCGTGCCGGCATGTCGGTCTACGCCACCGTGGACACCAACAAGGGCGCCGCCGACGCCGACAGCGAGATCGACCTCGACGATCCCACCATGATCCATCCGCAGTAAGCGCGCCTGGGCGCTGCGAGGTCAGATTATGGCTACCGCCACGACTGCTTCACCGGCCATGATGGCATCGGCCGCCTCGGAGCGCATTGCGCCGAAGCGGCTGTTCGCCTTCATCATCATGGTGTTCGGGATGTTCATGTCGATCCTGGACATCCAGATCGTCTCGGCCTCCTTGAACGAAATCCAGGCCGGCCTGTCGGCGAGCTCGAGCGAAGTCTCCTGGGTCCAGACCGCCTATCTGATCGCCGAAGTGATCGCGATCCCGCTGTCCGGCTTCCTGTCGCGCGCCTTCGGCACGCGGCTCTTGTTCGCGATCTCCGCGGCCGGCTTCACCGCATCGAGCCTGCTCTGCGGCTTCGCCACGACGATCGAGGAGATGATCCTCTGGCGCGCGCTCCAGGGCTTTCTCGGCGCCGGGATGATTCCGACGGTGTTCGCCTCGGCCTATACCGTGTTCCCGCGCACCAAATTCCACATCGTCGGTCCCATCATCGGCCTCGTTGCGACGCTGGCCCCGACAATCGGACCGACCGTCGGCGGCTACATCACCGATTTGATGTCGTGGAACTGGCTGTTCTTCATCAACGTCGTTCCCGGCATCGGCATCACCCTGGGCGTGCTGGCGCTGGTCGATTTCGACGAGCCGCATTTCGAATTGCTCGACCGCTTCGACTGGTGGGGCCTCTTGTTCATGGCCGGCTTTCTCGGCACGCTGGAATATGTGCTGGAGGAAGGTCCGCAATATGAATGGCTGCAGGACACCTCGGTGGCGATCTGCGCGTGGATTTGCGTTCTCTCGGCGATCGCCTTCTTCGTGCGCGTCTTCACGGCGACTGAACCGATCGTCAATTTGCGCACCTTCTCCAACCGCAATTTCGCCGTCGGCTCCACGCTACAATTCTGCATCGGCATCGGCCTCTACGGCCTGACCTACATCTACCCGCGCTATCTGGCCGAGGTGCGCGGCTACAGCGCGCTGATGATCGGCGAGACCATGTTCGTCTCGGGCATCACCATGTTCCTGGTCGCGCCGCTGGTGGGCCGGCTGATGGCGAGCCTCGACATGCGCTACATGATCGCCTTCGGCCTGATCGTGTTCGCGATCGGCTCCTACCAGATGACCTGGATCACGCGCGACTACGATTTCTACGAGCTGCTCGTGCCGCAGATCCTGCGCGGCGTCGGCATGATGTTCGCGATGGTGCCGACCAACAACATCGCGCTCGGCACGCTGCCGCCCGAGAGGGTGAAGAATGCCTCGGGCCTGTTCAATCTGATGCGCAATCTCGGCGGCGCGGTCGGTCTAGCCGTCATCAACACCGTGCTCAACGACCGCACCGATCTGCACATCACGCGCCTGCAGGAGCGCGTGACCTGGGGCAATGCGACCGCGACCGAAACGCTGACCATGCTGGCTCAGAAATTCCAGGGGCTCGGCGACTCCACGCTGATGGCGATGAAGCAGCTCAGCCAGATCGTGCACCGCCAGGCCGTGGTGATGAGTTTTGGCGATGCCTTCTTCATCCTGACGCTGTTCTATCTCGGTCTCAGCCTGCTGGTCACGCTGCTGAACAGACCGGCCTCGCCATTCGGCGGCGGCGGCGACGCGCATTGACGCTGCCCCACACGCGGTGTCATCGCCCGGCTTTGATTGGCCGGGGCAACCCGCACCAAAATGCAACACTCGTGCGTGATCTCGTATGTGGCCCGTTGCAAATCGCGGATGACACATCTATAAAGCGCACCTCATTCAACCGAACCGGGGAGGGATTTGCATGATTTCGTCGCATTCGCAGATCGTGCGCCCGCGCTCGGTTTTCTGGCTCGGTATGTGCTCGGCCCTGTAGAGGCCTCTTCCGCCAGCTTCGATTGGGTTCTCAGTCCCGATCGCTCCGCTTCCCAAGTCAAACTCAGTTTTAAGTGACGCCGCCTCGGCCCTCGTGGCCGGCTTGCGTCCATCGATGGGGCCGGCCCGCGCCAGCAGCGGCCGGATTATGCCATGACCACTCTGTCAAAAAAGCCCGCGGCGATCCGCGTGGTCCTGCCCTTCGTGTTCCGGCACTGGCTGAAGCAGCCGGGGCGGACGCTCGCCATCGCTGCCGGCCTGCTCGGCGCGACCGTCGCCGACCTGTTCATGCCCGTTTTTTCGGGACATCTGGTCGATGCCCTGACGCAGGGCCCATCCAGTCCCGAGGCGCGCCACGCCGCGCTGGTGGCGCTCGGCGGCATCGTCGTGCTGGGCGCAGCCTCGATGGTGCTGCGCCTGACCGGGCTGCAGGCGATCGTGCCGTTCACGCTGAAGATCATGTCCGACGTGGCGCAGGACGCGTTCCTGCGCGTGCAGCGCTTCTCGACCGACTGGCACGCCAACTCCTTCGCCGGCTCGACCGTGCGCAAGATCACGCGCGGCATGTGGGCGCTCGATCTGCTCAACGACACGCTCCTGCTGGCGCTGTTGCCCTCACTGGTCGTGCTGATCGGGTCGATGATCCTGCTCGGCGTGCACTGGGCCTCGCTCGGCGCGGTGATCGCACTCGGCGCGCTTGTCTATGTCACGATGACGGTGCTGTTCTCGACCCGCTATATCGCGCCGGCCGCGCGTGTCTCCAATGCCTGGGACACCAAGGTCGGCGGCACCCTGGCGGATGCGCTGACCTGCAATGCGGTGGTGAAGTCCTTCGGCGCCGAAGCGCGGGAAGATGCGCGGCTGGGACGTGTCATCAAGCGCTGGCGCGTGCGGGTGAAGCGGACCTGGTTTCGCTACAACTACACCGCCATGGCACAGCTCTCGCTGCTGCTGTGCCTGCGCGGCTCCGTGATCGGCGGCTCAGTGCTGCTGTGGATGTACGGGCATGCCTCGCCCGGCGACGTCACCTACGTGCTGACGAGCTATTACGTCATCCACGCTTATTTGCGCGACGTCGGCATGCACATCAACAATCTCCAGCGCTCGGTCAACGACATGGAGGAGCTGGTGGCGATCCATGACGAGCCGATCGGCATCGCCGATGCCGAAGGCGCGCGTCCGATCGCGATCGAAGGCGGCGAGATCGTGTTCGACTATGTCACCTTCCACTATGGCGGCCATCGCGCGCCGCTGTACGACCGACTGTCGATCAGGATCCGTGCCGGCGAGCGCGTCGGGCTGGTTGGCCGCTCCGGCTCCGGCAAGACGACCTTCGTCAAGCTGGTGCAGCGGCTCTATGACGTCACCGGCGGTCGCGTGTTGATCGACGGACAGGACATCGCGCTGGCAACGCAGCAATCGCTGCGCAGCCAGATCGCGATCGTGCAGCAGGAGCCGATCCTGTTTCACCGCTCGCTTGCGGAGAACATCGCCTATGGCCGGCCCGGTGCCAGCCTGGAGGCGATCGAGCAGGCGGCGCGGCTGGCGAATGCGCACGACTTCATCCTGCGCCTGCCGAAGGGCTACGGCACCCTGGTCGGCGAGCGCGGCGTGAAGCTGTCGGGCGGCGAGCGGCAGCGCGTGGCGCTGGCGCGCGCCTTCCTGGCTGATGCGCCTGTGCTGATCCTGGACGAGGCGACCTCGAGCCTGGACTCGGAGTCGGAGGCCCTGATCCAGCAGGCGATGGAACGGCTGATGAAGGGCCGCACCTCGATCGTGATCGCGCACCGGCTGTCGACGGTGCGCAGCCTCGATCGCATCCTGGTGTTCGACCGCGGCGAGATCGTCGAGCAGGGCACGCATGCCGCGCTCGCGGGCAAGCGCGGCGGCATCTATCGCAGTCTGTTCGAACGCCAGGTGGTGGAGCTCGGGCACATCGCAGCGGCGGAATGAGGACGTGGAATGGCGCGTGGCCGACGGGCGATCGTCGGCCACGCCGCCGAAGGATGGAATGAGATGAAAGACCTGACGCACGGCTCCATCGCGAGCCATATCCTGAGCATGGCGCCACCGATCGTGGTCGGCATGATCACGATCATGATCTGCCAACTGGTCGATTTGTACTTCGTCTCGGGCCTGGGCGAGGCGGCGATCGCCGGCGTCGCTGCGGCGGGCAATGCGGGCTTTCTCGTCAATGCGCTGATGCAAGTGCTCGGCGTCGGCACGGTGGCGCTGATGTCGCATGCGGTGGGGCGCAAGGACCGCAGCGATGCCAATCTCGTCTTCAACCAGTCCGTCGTCTTGTCGGTGCTGTTCGGCCTGCTGACACTGGCCGGGGGTCTTGCGCTGTCACGTCCCTATATGCGCGCGATTGCAGCGGACCAGGCCACGATCGAGGCCGGTACGACCTATTTGCTCTGGTTCATGCCGGCACTTGCGCTGCAATTCGCGACGCAGGTGATGGCGTCCGCATTGCGGGCCACCGGCATCGTGCGGCCGAGCATGCTGGTGCAGGCCCTCGCCGTGGCCATCAACATCGCGCTGGCGCCGGTGCTGATCACGGGGTGGGGCACCGGACATGCGCTTGGGATCGCCGGAGCGGGCCTTGCAAGCTCCATCGCGGTTGGCATCGGCGTGCTGATGCTGCTGGTCTATTTCCACAGGCTGGAGCGTTACGTCGCTTTTCACCCGGCGCAATGGCGTCCGCAGCTTCGGCAGTGGAAGAGAATCCTCAGCGTCGGGCTGCCTGCCGGCGGCGAGTTTGTGATGGTCTTCATCGTCATGGCGGTGGGCTATTACGTGCTGAGCGTATTTGGCGCGGCGGCGCAGGCGGGATTCGGCATCGGGACGCGGCTGCTCGGGCTGATCCAGATGCCGGCGCTCGCCATCGCGCTTGCTGCAGGACCCATCGCCGGCCAGAATTTCGGCGCCGGCAACGGCGCGCGCGTGCGGGAGACCTTTGTCAAGGCATCGCTGATGGCGACCGCCGTGATGACGGCTTTTCTGGTCGTCGCGCAGCTCGCGCCGGGTCTGCTGCTTGCAGGGTTCTCGAGCGATCGGGAGACGATGGCGGTTGCCTCGCTTTTTCTGCGCATCGTCTCGTTCAACATGGTGTCGCAGGGGCTGATCTTTGTCTGCTCCAGCATGTTCCAGGGGCTGGGCAACACCAAGCCGGTGTTGTGGACCTCGGCCATGCGGGTCTTGACCTATTCCCTGCCGTCGATCTGGCTCTCGACCTGGCCGGGCTTCCGGATGGAGCACGTCTGGTACTTGTCGATCGCGACCAACACGCTGCAGGGCGGCTTGAGCGTGTCGCTGTTGCTGCGCGAATTCAGGAAGCGTCTTGCGCTGCCGGCCCGGCAGAGAGCTACGCCGCCGACGGATCCTGAACCTGTCGCATCGCCACTGCGCGAGCCGGCGTAACGAGGCAGGAAGACTAGTGCGGAATGTGTTTTGGTTGAATCGATACGAACCGAGAACTGCGATCACCTCTCCCGAAGGGAGAGGTGATCAGAGGCACCGATCGAACCTAATCTGATCGCGCTCTAGTGCGCGCCGACGCTGTTCCAGACCAAGGTGGCGCCTGACAGGAACAGCAGGCCGAGCACGACATCGCCGAAGTGCTTGTCGCTGAGCGCGTGATAGACGCGCGCGCCGGCCCATGCCCCGATCAGCGTGCCCGGGAATGCGACCATCGCAAGCCAGACCACCTTGAAAGCGACCAGGCCCGAGATCGTCTGCAACACCAGCGCGGTGGCGAGCACCGTGAAATTGAACAGCTGGAAGATGCCGCGCCGCTCATGCTTGTTCCAGCCGCGGATGTTGGCCCAGAGGATCGGCAGCGGGCCGGACAATCCGGCGAGCCCGCCCAGAATGCCGCCGGCAAAGCCGATCGCGCCGTCGGCGATGCGGCCGCCGAACGTGATGGCGAGCGGCCTCTTGTTGAGGTACAGCGCGGTCGGGAAGATCAGCAGCAGCACGCCGACGCTGAGCTTGAACACTTTGGGATCGGCGGAGGCGACCAGCATGGTCCCGAGCGGAACGCCGAGCAATCCGCCGATCAGGAACGGCCAGACCAGGGAGAGGTCGAAGCTCTTCCACATCGACGGCAGCGTGGAGGTCTGTGCGATCACCGAGCAGATCAGCACCAAGGGGACCGCGAGCGAGGGCGGCAGCACGTAGAGCCAGATGCCGAGCGCCATCAGCGCCGTGCCGAACCCTGCGAGCCCCGAGACGAATCCGCCGGCCAGTGCGCCGAACAGAATCAGGGCGTAGGAGGACGTTTCCACCAGTGACTTCCCGTCGTGATCTGCGATCCCGAAGCCGTGATCGCCTCATGGCGCATAGCACAGATGCGGCTTGGAAGGTCAATTTCAAAACCGCACGCAAGCGTGATTCCGGATGGCGGGCATTCCCGAAGGACGCGCCTACATGCTGATCGTCCCGCGACTTGGGAGGCCTGCGGCAAGCCATTCGCGCTTCGAGCCGCCTGGCCCGTGAGATGATGGAGCACCCATATGACCCGCATGCATCTTGCCGTGACGGCCGCGCTGCTGTCGGCGGCAAGCCTGATGCCGACCTTGGCCGAGGCGCAATTTTCCGAGCCCGCGGCCTACCAGGCCGCACATCCCGATCGCGACGTGCTGAACGGCGGGCAGCTCACGCCGGCGGGCCGCGCAGCCCGCGGCGAGCCTGTCGTGTCGAGCGATGCCTACGCGGCCTATCCATCGCCTGCCGCGCCAGCCGTCCGCAGCCGCCATCGCCGCCAACATCGATAGAAATTTGCTAGACGATCTGCCTTGTCTCGGCAGGCCTCTGCAGTGCGCCGACCAGGATACGCAGCGCCTCGCTCAATTCGGACCGGTTGCGCGCAGCGCCGAGTGAGACCCGCACCGCATGCGGCGAAGCTCCGTCGACGGTGAAGGCGTCCCCGGCGACGATCGCGAGCCCGTTGCGCAGGAGATGTGCTGCGATATCCAATGGCTTTTCCGGCAAGTGCAGCCACAGATGATGCGCCGCCGGCTTCGCCTGGAACCGAAACCCCTTCAATGCGCGCTGCGCCAATCGCTGGCGGCCGACGGCCTCGTTGCGAATCGCGGTGATGATCCGATCGGCGACGCCGCTCTCGACCCAGTGCGTCACCAGCGCGACCATCAGCGGCGCAGGCATCTGCACGGTCGCCTGCAGCAGGCCCCGCATCTCCTGTTGTGCTGCGCTGTCGGGCGTCAGCAGGTAGGCGACGCGTAGCGCCGGTGCGATGCATTTTGAGAGCGTGGTCGCCAGATAGGTCCGCTCCGGGATGAGGTTGGCGATCGGCGAGGCCGAACGGTCGAGCAGGCCGTAGGCATCGTCCTCGATCAGAACAGTACCGGCATCGCGGATGATCTTGGCGATAGCGCTGCGCCGCTCGGGGGCAAGCGTCGCCGTGGTCGGATTGTGCAGCGTCGGAATCAGATAGATGGCCTTGGGCCGGTGCGTGCGGCAGGCCTTCGCCAGCGCATCAGGCAGGATGCCGCCGTCATCCATGGTGACGCCGACGAGCTTGATACCGAGCTGCGACGCTGCGGCCTTGATACCCGGGAAAGTGATGGCTTCCGTCAGCACCACGTCGCCCGGACGCGCGAGATGCGCGAGCAGGTTGAACAGGATCGTCTGTGTCCCGGGAAAGATCACGAGCCTGTCCGTCTGCGTGTGCGGAACGCGCGTCCGCATCCAGCGTGCGGCGACCTCGCGCTCATGCGCGCTGCCGCCGGGCGGTTGGTAATTGAGGAATGCGGTCAGGCCCGATTGCGCGCGAATGGCTTCGAGGCCGGCGATGATGCGCTCCTCGAGCTGCGCTTCGAGCGGATGCGGCGGCACGTTCATGGAGAGGTCGATCGCAACCGGATGCGGCAGGTCGACCGCGCGGCGCGCGCTGGTCTCCGACACGAACGATCCCTGGCCGACCCGGGCTTCCATGATGCCGCGCCGCCGCGCCTCGGTGTAGGCGCGCGTCACCGTGGTGAGGTCGATCCCGAGCGCCTTTGCCAGCGCACGCTGCGTCGGCAGTTGCTGTCCCCGCACCAGCCGGCCGGCAGCGATGTCGGCCTCCATGGCATCGACGATGCGCTGGTAGCGCGGCCCCGACAGCTCAGAGATTGTAGGGGTCCATTCCATGCAATTTAGGTTCATATCCCTTCAATGTATGGATGCAAGCTATTATTGTATGGATCGTTGGAATGGAAGGGGTGTGGTCATGGCGACCGGTTCAGTCTCTCTGGCGAAGGCGATGTGGCGCGGCTTTCGCGGCAAATGTCCGAACTGCGGCGAAGGCCATCTGTTCGGTCGCTTCCTGAAAGTGGCGGATGCCTGCGACCATTGCGGCGAGGAGCTGGTTCATCAGCGCGCGGATGATTTTCCGGCCTATCTCGTGATGGTCGTGGTCGGCCATCTCGTGGTGCCGGCGATCCTCGCGGTCGAGACCGCCTATGCACCGCCGGTGTGGCTGCAACTCGCGGTGTGGCTGCCGGTGACGCTGTTTTCTTCTCTCGCGCTATTGCAACCGACCAAGGGCGCCATCGTCGGCCTGCAATGGCAGATCGGCATGCACGGTTTCGAGGCGAGCAAGCTGCGGCGCGAAGCCGGCCAGCTCGCGCCCGTGCTGGTGAAGGCACCGCGCGCAGCCTGAGGCACGCGGCGTTTACATCGCCCAGCCCATCGCTACACTCCATCGCATCAAAACAAGACCGATGGAAACGCCAATGGCCGCACGCGCAAAGACCTTCCTGCTTTGTCATGGCGCGTGGTCCGGCGGATGGGCCTGGAAGAAGATGCATCCGCTGATGGCCCAAGCCGGCCACCGCCTGATCGCGCCGACCTACACCGGGCTCGGCGAGCGGTCGCATCTCGCAAGCCCTGCAATCGATCTCGAGACGCATATCCAGGACATCCTCAACGTCATCTGGTTCGAGGATCTCAGCGACATCGTGCTGCTCGGCCACAGCTATGGCGGCATGGTCGCGACAGGCGTTGCCGATCGCACCCGTGAGCGCGTGACGCAATTGACCTATCTCGACGCCTTCGTGCCCGGAGACGGGCAGTCGCTGTTCGATCTCAACGAAGGCGGCCGCGAGCCGATGCGCAAGGCGGCTGCCGCAGGTGACGGCTATCGCATCCCGCCGAACCCGCCGCCGCCGGATACGCCGCAGGCCGATCTCGACTGGCTCAATGCGCGCCGCATCAACATGCCGCTCAAATGTTTTGAAACGAAGCTGAAGCTTCAGCAGGGCGAACCGCCGATGCCGCGGAGCTACATCTAGTGCAAACGCATTCCGCCGGGCGATGTGTTCGGCAAGTTTGCACGACGCGCGAAGAGCGAGGAGGGCTGGCGCTATTTCGAGCTCGACGCCAGCCACGCGCCGAACGTGACGGCGCCGGAGGTACTGATGGGTGTGTTGAGCGAGATCGTGGCGTAACACTCACTGTCATTCCGGGGCTCGCGAAGCGAGAACCCGGAATCCATTCCTCCACCGTCTCTGCGGCCTGATGGATTCCGGGCTCGTGCTGCGCACGCCCCGGAATGACACCGTTCGAATGGTTGCGCGTTCGCCCGAAATTGGTGAGGGGTCCGATGCGCTGGCATCGAACCCCTCGTCGCAAGACATCAGCCGGCCTGTAAGCCGGGTTCTGTAGGGCACCGCCGGCTTGCGCAAGCGATACGTGACGGCCATTCCTCTGGGGCCATGTTCGCACATGGCCTCGAGCAACCTACCCGGACGGCGGGCCTGACATCGCCCCGCGGCGTTATCGCTTGCGCGAACAGCCCGCTTAAGCCGTCCCTATTCGGTTTTGCTCCCGGTGGGGTTTACCATGCCGGCTCCGTTGCCGGAGCCGCGGTGCGCTCTTACCGCACCTTTTCACCCTTACTTCCTCCGAGGAGGGAGCGGTTCGTTCTCTGTGGCACTTTCCCTGGGGTCGCCCCCGCCGGACGTTATCCGGCACCGTATGTCAAGGGAGCCCGGACTTTCCTCCCCGGCGGCCTTTCGACACTTGCAGGGGCGGCCGTCCGGCCGACTGACGGCCTAGCCAATGGGCATTTGTGACGGTTTCGTCAAGGCAATATCCTCGCGCACGCCTCGCTCGAAATAATTTATCCTGAAGATGTCGTTTGGCGGGTGATCCGTTCGACTGGATGTCGGTGATCCCACCGAACAACAGGAGCCAGGCAATGCAATATCTGCTGATGATCTACCAGAACGAGGCCGAGTACGCGAAGGTCGACACGGGAACCAGCCAGAAGATGTCGGCGGAGTATGAGGCCTTCACGCAATCCATCGTCCGGAACGGCAATTTCAAGGCCGGCGACCGGTTGCGGCCGACCACGACCGCGACCACGGTGCGCGTGCGCGATGGCAAGACGCTGACGACCGACGGTCCATTTGCGGAGACGCGTGAACAGCTCGGCGGCTATTATCTGATTGAGGCCAAGGACCTCAATGCAGCAATCGAGATCGCGGCGCGCATTCCCAGCGCGCGCATCGGATCGATCGAGGTACGGCCGATCTGGGTCTACGACAAGTGACGGCCGCGCCTCGCATCGACGCATGACGCCGACCGACATCGACAAGGTCTTTCGCGACGAGGCGGGGCGGGCGCTGGCCACCCTGATCCGCCTCGTCGGCGATTTCGATCTCGCCGAGGATGCGCTCCAGGACGCGTTCGCAGTCGCGCTGGAGCGCTGGTCGGCGGGAGAGCTCCCCGACAATCCGCGCGCCTGGCTGGTCAATGTCGGCCGCAACAAGGCGATCGACCGGGTCCGCCGCCAGGCCGTCTTCCGCAGCAAGCAGCAGGCGCTTGTGCACGAGCTCGAGCTCAATGCCGATGCCCCGGCCGAACCGCCGGCGATGCTCGATGACGACATGCTGCGGTTGATCTTCACCTGCTGTCATCCGGCGTTCGCGTCCGAAGTCCAGGTCGCGCTGACGCTGCGCACCGTCTGCGGCCTCTCCACGGCGCAGGTCGCGCGCGCGTTCCTCGTCAGTGAGGATGCGATGGGACAGCGCCTCGTTCGCGCCAAGCAGAAGATCAGGCTTGCCGGCATTCCCTATGAAGTGCCCGAACGCGACGCGCTGGCGCCACGGCTCGACGGCGTGCTCGCCGTGATCTATCTCGTTTTCACCGAAGGCTATGTCGCAACCTCGGGCGCGGACCTGATGCGGCCCGATCTCGCGGCCGAAGCCATCAGGCTCGCGCGCTTGCTCGACGGTCTGATGCCCGATCGCGCCGCGATCAAGGGGCTGCTGGCCCTGATGCTGCTGCACGATGCGCGCCGCGCCGGGCGCGAGACCGCGGCCGGCGACATCGTGTTGCTGGAAGAGCAGGACCGCTCGCTCTGGGATCGGGCGCAGATCGAGGAGGGGTCGCGTCTCGTCGATGACGCGCTGCGCGTGCCGGGGCGGCCGCAGTCCTATGTGGTGCAGGCCGCGATCGCCGCGCTGCATGCCCGCGCGCCGAGCTACGGCCAGACCGATTGGCCGCAGATCGCGGGACTGTACGAAGTCCTGCTGCGCATCAACCCGTCGCCGGTGATCGAACTCAACCATGCCGCCGCGATCTCGATGGTCGACGGCCCGGCACGCGCGCTCGACCTTGTCGACGCGGTCGCCGCACGCGGTGGCCTCGACGGCTACGAGCTGCTGCCCGCCGTGCGCGCGGACCTGCTGCGACGACTGGGGCGGAAGGATGAAGCGCGCGATGCCTATGCTGCTGCGACGGCGGCGACGCAATTGGAGCCGTTACGACGATTGTATGCGCGGCGCGTGAGGGAGATGGAGTAGGTGCCGCCGCACACTCCGTCATTGCGAGCGCAGCGAAGCAATCCAGGCTGTCTCAGTGGAAACAGCCTGGATTGCTTCGTCGCAAGTGCTCCTCGCAATGACGAGTGTGTGGTGGTCGCCGTCAGTTCGACGCGACAGTGGTCCCGTCCGCCGGCAGGCTCGCCAGCAGCGCCTGCAGGGTCGTCAGCGTCGAGTGATCCGCAACGCCGTCGAGCCGCGCGGGACGGAAGTGACGCTGGAAGGCGGTGACGACTTCCATGGTCGATGCATCGTATTTGCCCGTGAGCGGCACGCCATAGCCATAGCGAGCCAGCGCCTGCTGCAGGCTTAGCACCGCGTCGCTGATGGTGCCGAGCATCAGGGTTTCGCCGCGCACGACCGGCGCCGGCGTCACCCAGTGCCCGACGCCGGAATTGGCGAGCGAATGCCAGGGAAATTTCTCGCCGGGATCCTTCTTGCGCGCCGGCGCGACGTCGGAATGACCGAGCACGCGCTGCGGCACGATCTTGCGGCGGAGGATGATGCCGCGGCATAGCGCGATCACGGCGGCGATCTGGCGCAGCGGATATTCCGGATAGCCCCAATCGTGGCCGCGGTTGATGATCTCGATCCCGATCGAGCAGGAATTGATGTCGTCCTCGCCGGCCCAGGACGAGACGCCGGCGTGCCAGGCGCGCCGGGCTTCCGGCACGCATTGCACGATGCGGCCGTCCTCCAGCACGACATAATGCGCCGACACTTCGGTGCCGGCCGTGCACAGCCGGGCCAGCGCGCCCTCGACGTCGGGCATGCCGGTGTAGTGCAGCAGGATCATGTCGGGCTGCCGGCCCTTGCTGCGCTCGCCATGGTTGGGCGAGGGGATGATGTCCGAGACGATCGACGAATCCGGCTCGAACGTCCGCATGGTCGCCGCCGCCTTGGGAATCGGCAGAGCGCGCTGACGCTTCGAATCAGTTCCAGACGGCGTGGACGGACCGGACGGCATAAACAACTCAGAATCGGACGATGAGTGGGCCAAGCCCTTCTCTTTACTATTCCTTTACCCTCCGCTCCGCGCAATCGCGCAGGTCGGTTAACGCGCGCATTTTGGGTCAGTGTGTGGATGAGGCATCACCACCCAGCGAACGTCCAAAGACCTTTTCAAGATGTAACGAGCCGATCAACGCTTTCTTAACGCTAAGCGCCGTTACTGAGAGGTGAAGAGCCGACCCGCGTCCGGAGGCGGCCAAAAGCGTTTTTGGCTCGAAATCCCATGGTTGCCCGACATATTCCACTGGGAGCACCGGGTTTGCCGCCTGGGACGACCGGGCTCGGCTTGCATGCTGGCAAGGGTGCTGAAGAGGGGCTTTGTCGTGGAACCGCCGCGACGCGGAATTATTCGAGGCGTGATGGGCTGCTTCGCCCCAAAATTGACCTGCTTGCCCTCCTGCGCACGCGGCAGGCGCGAGGCATGAGCGACGCGCCCCACATCCCCGTGCTGGGCCGCGAGGCGGTCGCGCATCTCGCACCGCGCGACGGCGGCATCTATGTCGATGCCACCTTTGGGGCCGGCGGCTACAGCCGCGCCATTCTCGACGTATCAGGAACCCGCGTCATCGCGATCGATCGCGACCGCACCGCAATTGCGGGCGGTGCCGAACTGGTCGCGCAAGCCGCCGGGCGGCTGACGCTGGTCGAGGACCGATTCTCGAATCTCGCCGAGGTCTGCGCTTCGCAAGGCGTCGACGCCGTCGACGGCGTCGTGATGGACGTCGGCGTGTCGTCGATGCAGCTCGACCAGGCCGGGCGCGGTTTTTCGTTCCGCTTCGATGGTCCGCTCGACATGCGGATGGGGCAGACCGGACCGACCGCGGCGGATGTCGTCGCGCGCGCCTCGGAAAGCGATCTGGCTGACATCATCTATCTGTTCGGCGAGGAGCGGCAGTCGCGCCGCATCGCCCGTGCCGTCGTCGCCGACCGGCAGGAGACGCCGTTCACCACCACGCGCGCCCTCGCCGATCTCGTCGGCCGCGTGGTGCGTTCGAAGCCCGGGGACATTCATCCGGCGACACGGACATTCCAGGCGCTCCGCATCCTGGTCAACGAAGAGCTCGATGAGCTCCAGACCGCGCTGATGGCCGCCGAGCGCGTGCTCAAGCCGGGCGGGCGTCTCGTGGTGGTCTCGTTCCACTCGCTGGAAGATCGCATCGTCAAGAATTTCCTCGCCGAGCGGTCCAAGACCGGCGGCGGCTCGCGGCATCTGCCGGAAGTGGCGCAGGCGGCGCCGAGCTTCCAGCTTCTGACGCGGCGGCCCGTGATCGCGGGCGAAGCGGAAGTCGCGCGCAATCCGCGCGCCCGGTCCGCAAAGCTGCGTGCCGCCGAGCGTACCTCGGCGCCGGCGCATGCCGACGACCAGCGGTCGTCCTGGCCGAAACTCTCCGACGTGATGAGGGGCGGCTAGCACATGCGCTTCATCCACCTCCTCGTCATCGGCGCGCTGATCTTCGCGGCTGCCTATGTCTACCGGATCAAGATGGATTCCACCGCCCGCGTGGAAAAGGTGCTGCGGCTGCACGCCGAGATCCGCGAGCAGCGCGATGCGATCGCGCAGCTGCGTTCCGAATGGGCCAAGCTCGATGCTCCCTTGCGCCTGCAGGGCCTCGTCGAGCGGCATCTGCCGCTCAAGCCCGTCAACGGCACGCAATATGATTCACTGAAGAACCTGCCGGACCGTCCGCCGCGGATGTTCCGGCCGGGCGAGCCCGATCCGATCGGGTCCATGATCAACACCATCGAAGCCGCCAGCGATCCTGACAGCGTGACGGGTTCCGTGTCTCAGCCCGAGGACAAGCAATGAGCGCTGTTCCGGCCAAATCGACCGTGCGGCCAGCAGAACCCTGGCGGCAGCGCCTGATCCGCAGTCTGCTCTACGGGCGCAATGTCGATCGCGCCGCGAAGGCGCGCGCGCGCGTCGGCCTCGCGATGCTGGCGTTTGCCACCGTCTATGCCCTGATCGGCGGCCGGCTCGTGATGTTCGCGATCGGCGCCGACGCGCACAGCGCACGGCGTGCGGCGGCGCAGGAGGTGGTCGCGACCGCGCGACCCGACATCGTCGACCGCAACGGCGCGATCCTCGCGACCGACGTCAAGGCGTCCAGCCTGTTCGGCGAGCCCCGCCGCATCATCGACAAGGACGAGGCGATCGAGCTTCTGACCGCGACCGTGCCCGATCTCGACGAAGCCGAGGTGCGCGAGCGCCTGCGGACGCGCAAGGGCTTCGTCTGGCTCAAGCGCGAGATCACGGCGAAGCAGCAGCAGGACATCCACAAGCTCGGCATCCCCGGCATCGGTTTCCTGCGCGAGAACAAGCGCGTCTATCCGACCGGCAACGAGGTCGCCCACCTCATCGGTCTCGTCAACATCGACAACCAGGGCATCGCCGGCATGGAGAAGTGGCTCGACAACCAGGGCCTCGCCGATCTCCACCGCGCCGGCTTTGCTATCGACCGGTTGCAGAAGCCGATCGAGCTGTCGGTCGATCTGCGCGTCGAGCACGCGCTGCGCGACGAGCTGCTGAAAGCCAAGGAAAAATTCCACGCCAAGGCGGCCTCGGGCCTCGTGACCAACGTCAACACCGGCGAGATCGTGGCCATGGTCTCGGTTCCGGATTTCGACCCGAACAATCCCAAGGAAGCTCACGACCCTGACCGCATCAACCGCCTGACCACAGGCGTCTACGAGATGGGTTCGACCTTCAAGGCGTTCACGCTGGCGATGGCGCTCGACACCGGCAAATACGGCCTCGATTCGCTGTGGGATGCACGCGGACCGCTGCACTACGGCAAGTTCGCCATCCATGACGACGAGCCGAAGGGCCGCTTCCTGAACATGAAAGAGGTGTTCACCTTCTCCTCCAACGTCGGCGCGGCGCGGATTGCGCTGTCGCAGGGCGTGGAAGCGCACAAGGCGTTCCTGCGCAAGATGGGCCAGCTCGAGCGGTTGCGCACGGAGCTGCCGGAAAGCGCCTCGCCGATCCTGCCGCGCCGCTGGAGCGAGCTCAACACCATCACCATCGCGTTCGGCCACGGCATCGCGGTCGCGCCGCTGCAGGCCGTGATGGGCGTCAGCGCGCTCGCCAATGGCGGCCTGCTGATTCCCCCGACGTTCCTCAAGCGCTCCGAGGAGGAGGCGCGGGCGATCGCCAAGCGCGTGATCAAGCCCGAGACCTCGGACAAGATGCGGTTCCTGATGCGGCTGAACGCCGAGATCGGCACGGCGCGCAAGGCGGATGTGAAGGGCTATTATATCGGCGGCAAGACCGGCACCGCGGAAAAGGTGGTCAACGGCCGCTACGCCAAGAAGCGGGTGCTGACCGCATTCACCGCGATCATGCCGGCCGACAAGCCGAAATACCAGCTCCTGATCATGCTCGACGAGCCGCAGCCTCTGAAGGAAACCTACGGCTTCATCACCTCGGGCTGGAACGCCGTCCCGACCGCGGGCAACGTCATCGCCCGTATCGGGCCGCTGCTCGGCATCGAGCCCCGCTACGACCTGCCGCCTGCGGACCGCCTTATTCTTGCAGCATCCAGGACAACCCAGTAATCAATCGGGTAGGCCGTAGCCGCTGCTGAGTCGGAGATTTTCCCTTCGGGTTCGGCTTTTCCGGCACAGCGACTGGAAGACCATGAAGCTGCGTGACCTCCTAGGCAATGATGCCGCAATCGAGCCCGCCGTCGCGGCGCTCGAAGTTGCAGGCGTTGCGCTCGACAGCCGCGTGGTCAAGCCCGGCGATCTCTTCTTTGCGCTGTCAGGCAGCAAGACCGACGGCGCGCGCTTCATCGATGCGGCCATCGCCGCCGGCGCGGTGGCCGTGGCCGGCGATCACGCGCCTGACGGCTGCAAGGTACCGTTCGTCGCTGTCGCCAATCCGCGCCGCGCGCTGGCGCTGGCTGCGGCAAGATTTTTCCCGGCGCAGCCTGCGACCATCGCGGCGGTGACCGGAACCAGCGGCAAAACCTCGGTCGCCGCGTTCACGCGCCAGATCTGGGAGCGGCTGGGCCATGCCTCGGCCAGCATCGGCACCATCGGCCTCGTCTCTCCCAAGCGCACCGTCTACGGCTCACTGACCACGCCGGATCCGATCGCCTTGCACCGCCAGCTCGACGAGCTCGCGCGCGAGGGCGTGACGCATCTTGCGTTCGAGGCCTCGTCGCACGGGCTCGATCAATACCGCCTCGATGGCGTGCGGGTGTCCGCAGGAGGCTTCACCAATCTGTCGCGCGACCACATGGATTACCATCCGACCGTCGCGCATTACCTCGCCGCAAAACTCCGGCTGTTCCGCGAGCTCATCCCGCCTGGCGGAGCCGCGGTGATCTCCGCCGATCATGATTGCTCGGCGGAAGCAATCGATGCGGCGAAGGCGCGCGGGTTGCGCGTGATGGCGGTGGGCCGTCACGGCGATGGGACAGGCGAGGGCATTCGCCTCACCGCGGCCGTGGTCGAAGGTTTCTCGCAGAAACTGACGCTCGAGCATCGCGGCAAGTCTTGTGCGGTGCGGCTCCCGCTGGTCGGCGAATTCCAGATCGAAAATGCGCTGGTCTCTGCCGGCCTTGCCATCGGCACCGGCAGCGATGCTGCCAATGTGTTTGCCAGCCTCGAACATCTCGAGGGCGCCAAGGGCAGGCTCGAGCGCGTCGGCGAGCGCAACGGCGCGCCTGTCTTCGTCGACTACGCGCACAAGCCCGATGCGCTGGCGAAGGCGCTGCAAGCGCTGCGCCCCTACGCCAGCCGCAGGCTGATCGTCGTGTTCGGCGCCGGCGGCGATCGCGACGCCGGCAAGCGGCCGATCATGGGCGAGATCGCGGCTCAAAATGCCGATCGCGTCATCGTCACCGACGACAATCCGCGCAACGAGAAGCCGGAAGCCATTCGGGCCGCGATCCTCGCCGCCGCCAAGGGCGCACGCGAAATCGGCGACCGCGCGGCCGCGATCCGCGTCGCGATCGAGGAGCTCGAAGAGGGCGATGCGCTGCTCATCGCCGGCAAGGGGCACGAGACCGGGCAGATCGTCGGCGGCGAGGTCCTGCCGTTCAGTGATCACGAGGCGGTCGCCGCCGCATTGGCATCGAGGGACGCATGAGCGGGCCATTATGGACGGTCGCCGAGGTGGCGCACACGCTGGGTGCGACCGGATCATTCCCGGACACCCCGATCGATTTCGTCACCCAGGACAGCCGCCTGGTGAAGCCGGGCAGCCTGTTCGTGGCGCTATCGGGAACCCCGAGTGGCGGTTTCATTTCAGCCTTCGCCAGCGCGCGCGATGGCTGGGAGTTCGCCGACAAGGCCGAAGCATCAGGTGCGGTCGCGATGATCGTGCCGCACCAGATCGCGGGCATCGGCATTCCGCAGATCGTCGTGAAGGACACGCTGATCGACGGTCTCTGGGGCCTCGCGCGCGCCGCACGTGCGCGCTTTCATGGGCCGGTGATCGGTCTCACCGGCAGTGCCGGCAAGACCAGCACCAAGGAATTCCTCGCGGCCTATCCCAATGCCTATGCGAGCCCCTCGAGCTTCAACAATTTCTGGGGCGTGCCGCTCACGCTATGCAATGCCCGGCCGGACGCCAGCCTCTGGGTCGTCGAGATGGGCATGAACCAGGTGGGCGAGATCGCGCGGCTCAGCGAATTGACGCGGCCGACGGTCGCGCTCGTCGTCAACGTCCAGCCGGTGCATCTGGAGAAGCTCGGCTCGCTCGATTCCATCAGGCGCGAGAAGGTGTCGATCGCGCACGGCCTGCCCGAGGACGGCGTGCTGGTGCTGCCTGCAGGCCTCAAGGCGCCCGACTGGAAGGGCAAGGTGGTGCGCTTCGGCGAGAAGGCCGAAGTGCACGAGGTCACGCACGCGCCGCACGGCGAGAGCTGGCAGGTCGTGGCCCGCGTCGGCAAGAAGGAGATCGCCTTCAGCCTGACGCCGGGTGCGCCGCATCGGGTACAGAATGCGCTTGCCGCGCTCGCGTCTGTTCATGCTGCCCATCTCGATGTGGCGACACTTGCGATCAAGCTCGAGCGCGTCGGCATCATGACCGGCCGCGGCGTGGAACACGCGGTCGGCGGTGTCACCGTGATCGACGACAGCTTCAACGGCAATCCGGCGAGTGTGACGGCTGCGCTGCAGAGCCTTCAGGCGCGCAGCACGAGCGGCGGTCGCCGTATCGCGGTGCTCGGCGATATGCTGGAACTTGGCGACGACGCTCCTCGCTATCACACCGCGCTCGCCGCGCATCTCGACGGCATCGACGGCATCTATTGCGTCGGCCCCCTGATGCGCCACCTTTACGACGTGCTGCCCGCCAGCAAGGGGCTCGGCTGGCACGACGATCCCGCCACGCTGAAGCCGGGCGAGGTAGCTCACCTGCTGAAGGCAGGCGATGTCGTGGTTGTCAAGGGCAGCAAGAAGATGTTCTGGGTCAACAAGTTTGTGCCAGGCCTAGTGGCCGCCTTGCAGGCAAAGGCGTAAACTGCTTGGAAGGCGCAGTTCCCGAATCTTAACCCTTTGCGGCGCGCCGCCGTTCGGTTTCTTGAGGTCGCTCGACCCCATGATCAAGACCTGCGAATGCGCGTGCGGCGATGCGGCCTGAGCGAAGGCCGCGTGCGAAAGGCGCCATAGGACCGTCTGAATGTTTTACTGGCTGATCGATCTCTCCAACACATTTCCGGGCGTCGGTGGAGTGCGCACCGTTCTCAACGTCTTCCGCTACATCACCTTCCGCACCGGCGGCGCGGTCGTCACCGGCGCGCTGTTCGTATTCCTGTTCGGGCCCTGGATCATCGACCATTTGCGCATCCGCCAGGGCAAGGGCCAGCCGATCCGGACCGATGGTCCGCAATCGCATCTGGCGAAGAAGGGCACGCCCACCATGGGTGGGCTGATGATCCTGTCCGGCCTCACGGTCGGCACCGTGCTGTGGTGCAATCCGCTCAATCCCTATGTCTGGATCGTGCTGGCGGTGACGCTCGGCTTCGGCTTCGTCGGCTTCTATGACGACTACCTGAAGGTCACCAAGCAGACCACGAGCGGCTTCGGGGGCAAGCTGCGTCTTTTGATCGAGGCGATCATCGCGCTGGCCGCCTGCTATGCGCTGGTGCGGCTGAACCGCGATCCTGCGTCCACCGCGCTGACCATCCCCTTCCTGAAGGATACCGTGCTGCATTTCGGCTGGTTCTTCGTCGTTTTCGGCGCCTTCGTCATCGTCGGCGCGGGCAATGCGGTGAACCTCACCGACGGTCTCGATGGCCTCGCCATCGTGCCCGTGATGATCGCAACCGCAAGCTTTGCGATGATCGCCTATCTCGCCGGTAATGCGGTGTTCGCCGACTATCTCCAGATCAAATATGTTGCCGGCACCGGTGAACTCGCGGTGCTCTGCGGCGCGCTGCTGGGCGCGGGTCTCGGCTTCCTCTGGTTTAACGCGCCGCCGGCCTCGATCTTCATGGGCGACACCGGCTCGCTCGCGCTCGGCGGCATGCTGGGGTCGATCGCGGTTGCGGTGAAGCACGAGATCGTGCTTGCGGTGATCGGCGGCCTGTTCGTGCTGGAGGCGGTCTCGGTCATCGTGCAGGTGGTGTCGTTCAAGCTGACCGGCAAGCGCATCTTCCGCATGGCGCCGATCCATCACCATTTCGAGCAGCTCGGCTGGACCGAGCCGCAGATCGTGATCCGCTTCTGGATCATCTCGGTGATGCTGGCGCTCGCCGGTCTCTCCACCCTGAAGCTGCGTTGACGGTATCACGATGATTCCGGTCACATCCTTCGCCGGCAAGACGGTCGCAGTGTTCGGCCTCGGCGGCTCCGGGCTCGCCTCGTGCCACGCGCTGAAAGCCGGCGGCGCCGAGGTGATTGCGGCCGACGACAATGCCGAGAATGTCGCCAAGGCGGCGCAGGCCGGTTTCGTCACCGCGGATCTGCGCAATGTGTCCTGGGCGAAATTCACCGCGCTCGTGCTCGCGCCCGGCGTGCCGCTCACCCATCCGGTGCCGCACTGGAGCGTGCTGAAGGCGCGCGAGGCCGGGGTCGAGGTGATCGGCGATATCGAGCTGTTCTGCCGCGAGCGTCGCCGTCATGCGCCGGACGCCCCGTTCGTCGCCATCACCGGTACCAACGGCAAATCGACGACGACCGCCCTGATCGCGCATCTGACGAAGGTCGCCGGTTACGATACCCAGATGGGCGGCAATATCGGCACCGCGATCCTGTCGCTGGAGCCGCCGCGCATGGGCCGCGTCCACGTCATCGAGATGTCGTCCTATCAGATCGACCTCACGCCCTCGCTCGACCCGTCCGTCGGCATTCTGCTCAATGTCAGTGAGGATCACATCGATCGCCACGGCACGATCTCGCACTATGCGGCGGTGAAGGAGCGCCTCGTTGCCAACGTGCAGGCAAACGGAACGTCGATCGTGGGCGTCGATGACGGCTATTGCCGCGACATCGCTGATAGGCTTGACCGCGCCGGCAAGAACGTCGTGCGGATTTCCGTCAAGAACCCGCTGGCTTCAGGCATTCATGTCGAGCACGGTACCATCGTGCGCACCTCGGGTGGCGCCCGCAGCGAGATCGCCACGCTCGGCGGCATCGGTTCGCTGCGCGGCCTGCACAATGCGCAGAACGCGGCCTGCGCCGCTGCCGCTGCGCTCGCGATGGGCATCAGCCCGGACGTGTTGCAGAATGGCCTGCGCAGCTTTCCGGGCCTGGCGCATCGCATGGAGCAGGTTGGCCGCCGCGGCAGTGTGCTGTTCGTCAACGATTCCAAGGGTACCAATGCCGACGCCACGGCGCATGCGCTGTCGTCTTTCGCCGACATCTTCTGGATCGCCGGGGGCAAGCCGAAAGCGGGCGGCATCACTGGCCTGACCGGCTTCTTCCCGCGCATCCGCAAGGCCTATCTGATCGGCGAAGCCGCTCAGGAATTCTCGGAAACGCTGAGCCAAGTGCCGCACGAGATCAGCCAGACGCTCGACGTCGCCGTCGCGCACGCCGCGCGCGACGCCGAAGCCTCCGGGCTCGCAGATGCGGTCGTGCTGTTGTCGCCGGCCTGCGCGTCCTTCGACCAGTACCGCAACTTCGAGATCCGCGGCACCAGGTTCCGCGAGCTGGTGCAGGCGCTGCCGGGTGTGAAGCCGGTGGTGTGAGGATGTCGCGGCGACGCTGGATCGGACTTGCCGTCGCTCTTGCTGTACCGGTCGGCTTCCTCTGTGTTGTTCTCATTGACAACGTCATGAGCGGACTTGGCGCATGCCGCGTCGTTCGCCAGCGTGCGTTCGCCTCGCCAAGCGGCAGTCAATTGGTTGTCCTGGTCTGGAAGACGTGCGGGGCGACGGTGCCCGACAGCACACAAGCCAGCATAATAGCTCGTGGCCGGACATTCTCGCCCGAGAGCACGCCGACCTTTGTCAGCGTCCGCGGGCATCTCGAGACCGTGGTCGCCTGGAGCAGCGAGCGGGCGGTGAGGATCGGGTTCATTCCCGAGGCAAGCCAGTTCGACAAACGCGATCAGCGCGCGGGGGATGTCGCGATCAGCTACGAATAGCCCTCTCGTGTCCCGGACGCGGTGCGGCACGAAGTGACGCTCCGCAGAGCCGGGACCAAGAATGGCTGGGCCCCGGCTCAGCAGCGCACCGCGGCGGACGATGCTTCGCGTCGCCGTAGACGCTGCGCTGCGTCCGGGGCAAGAGACTCTTCAAAACTTGAACGATCCATTAACCCCCCGGTAACCAACCTCGGCGACCAATGGACGGACCTCTGTCCGAAAGCGGCCGCCCATGCTCTCCCGTGAAGAACGCACCCCCTTTACCGAGTGGTGGTGGACCGTCGACAAGCCGCTGCTCGGCGCCATCCTGGTGCTGATGCTGACCGGCGTGATCCTGTCGCTGGCGGCGAGCCCGCCGGTCGCGACCCGCATCGGGCTCGATCCGTTCCATTTCTTCAATCGTCACGTCATGTTCCTGGTGCCGTCGCTTCTGGTGCTGATCGGGGTGTCCTTCATGTCGCCGCGCTCGATCCGGCGTAGCGCGCTGCTCATCTTCACGATCAGCATCATCCTGATCGTGGTGACGCTCGCGATCGGCCCCGAGGTGAAGGGATCGCGGCGCTGGATCACGCTCATCGGCATCAACATCCAGGCCTCCGAAATCGCCAAGCCGTCCTTCGTCGTCATCGCGGCCTGGCTGTTTGCGGAATCGACCAAGCGTCCGGAGATGCCCGCGACCTCGATGGCGCTGGTGCTGCTGCTGATGCTGGTGTCGCTGCTGGTGATGGAGCCGGATTTCGGCCAGACCATGCTGATCCTGATGGTGTGGGGCTCGCTGTTCTTCATCGCGGGCATGCGCATGATCTGGGTGTTTGGCCTCGCGGGGCTCGGCGCGGCCGGACTGTTCAGCGCCTATCTTTTTGTTCCGCACGTCGCAGGACGCATCAAACGCTTCATGAACCCGGCCTCCGGCGACACTTTCCAGGTCGATACCGCGATGGAGGCCTTCTACAACGGGGGCTGGTTCGGGCTCGGACCGGGCGAGGGCATCGCCAAGCGCAGCCTGCCGGACAGTCACACCGACTTCGTCTTCGCGGTCGCCGCCGAAGAGTTCGGCATCATCCTGTGTCTTGCCATGCTGGCGCTGTTCGCCTTCGTCGTCATCCGCACGCTGTCGCGCGCCTACGCCAATGAAGACATGTTCTCGCGCTTTGCGGCCTCGGGCCTTGCGATCCTGTTCGGGGTGCAGGCGGCGATCAACATGTCGGTCAATCTCCAGCTCATTCCTGCCAAAGGCATGACGCTGCCGTTCATCTCGTACGGCGGTTCCTCGATCGTGTCGCTGGCCTATGGCGTCGGCATGATGCTGGCCTTGACGCGGCTGCGGCCGCGCACCGAGGTCGAGGCCAGCGGCCACGCCGACGCGATGCGCAGCTACGCTTAAGTCGTCATTGCGAGGAGCGTAGCGACGAAGCAATCCAGAATCCCTCGGGGAGACAGTCTGGATTGCTTCCCTGCGCTCGCAATGACGGCGGAGGCCCTGTAAAAGGGCAGATATGACCATGTCCCCCTTGATTCTTCTCGCCGCGGGCGGCACCGGCGGCCATCTGTTTCCGGCCGAGGCGCTCGGCGTCGAATTGATCCGGCGCGGCTTTCGCGTGCGCCTCGTCACCGATGAGCGCGCGCTGCGCTACAGCGGGCTGTTCAGCAAGGACATGATTGACGTCGTCGCGAGCGAGACCGCGCGCGGCCGCAATCCGCTGCAGCTCGCCTATGCCGGCCTCACGCTCGCCACCGGCACGCTGTCCGCCTACGGCCTGATCAAGCGATTGAAGCCGGCTGCCGTCGTTGGCTTCGGCGGTTATCCGACATTGCCGCCATTGGTCGCGGCGAAGTTCGCCGGCGTGCCCGGGATCATCCACGAGGCCAACGCCGTGCTCGGCCGCGCCAACCGCTTCCTGTCGGGCCGCGTCCGCGCCATCGCGACCTCGTTGCCCGGCGTGCTCGACCGCGATCCCGCGCTCTCGGGCAAGACCACCACGGTCGGCACGCCGATGCGGCCGGCGGTCCTCGCCGCTGCCGCCGTGCCCTATGCCGCGCCCGAAACGAACGGTCCGCTCCGCCTGCTCGTCGTCGGCGGCAGCCAAGGCGCGCGTATCATGGCCGACATCGTGCCCGGCGCGATCGAGCGGCTCGAGCCCGCGCTGTGGGGACGGCTCATCCTGACCCAGCAGGTCCGCGACGAGGACATGAGCCGCGTGCGCGCCGTCTACGACAAGCTCAAGATCAAGGCCGAACTGGCGCCATTCTTCACGGATCTGCCGGCACGGCTCGCGTCCAATCATCTCGTGGTATCGCGCTCCGGCGCCGGCACGGTGGCCGAGCTTGCCGCGATCGGCCGGCCCGCGATCCTGGTGCCGCTGCCCGGCTCGATCGACCAGGACCAGTTCGCCAATGCCGGCGTGCTGGCCAAGGTCGACGGTGCCATCCGCATCCCGCAGACCGAGTTCACCTCCGATCGCCTCGCCGCCGAGATCTCCGCCTTTGCCGCCGAGCCGGCGCGCCTCGGTGCCATGGCTGCCGCAGCAAAAGGGGCAGGCCGGCTCGATGCCGCCGAGCGGCTCGCCGATCTGGTGGTCAAAGTCGCGGGAATCTGACGCGAAAAAGCCCTTGTCTTCGTCTTCCAAAGCGGGGCATCCAGTAGGAACGGCGCGGCTGATTTGGCCGTGACGTCAGCCAGATGCCGCCGTTTCAGGCGGCGAGGTCAGGGAACACAGCATGAGACTGCCGCGCGAGATCGGACCCATCCACTTCGTCGGGATCGGCGGGATCGGCATGAGCGGCATCGCCGAGGTGCTGGTCAATCTCGGCTATGCCGTGCAGGGCTCGGACGCATCAGACAATTACAATCTCGACCGTCTGCGCAAGAAGGGCGCAAAAGTCTCGGTCGGTCACAAGGCCGAGAATATCGATGGTGCCGAGGTGGTCGTGGTCTCCTCCGCGATCAAGCGCGACAATCCGGAATTGATGGCGGCGCGAGAACGGCGCATTCCCGTGGTGCGGCGTGCCGAGATGCTGGCCGAACTGATGCGGCTGAAGAGCTGCGTCGCGATCGCCGGCACCCATGGCAAGACCACGACGACCACGATGGTCGCAACGCTGCTCGATGCGGGCGGGCTCGATCCGACCGTGATCAACGGCGGCATCATCAACGCCTACGGCTCCAACGCACGTCTCGGCGCCGGCGACTGGATGGTGGTCGAGGCCGACGAGAGTGACGGCACCTTCCTGAAGCTGCCGACGGACGTGGCGATCGTTACCAATGTCGACCCCGAACATCTCGATCACTTCAAGACGTTCGATGCCGTGCAGGACGCATTCCGCCACTTCGTCGAGAACCTGCCGTTCTACGGTTTTGCCGTGATGTGCATCGATCATCCCGTGGTGCAAAGCCTGGTCGGCAAGATCGAGGATCGCCGCATCATCACTTACGGCGAAAATCCGCAGGCTGATGCGCGGCTGCTCGATCTCACCCCAATGGGCGGCGGATCGAAGTTCAAGGTCGCGTTCCGCGATCGCAAGACCGGCGCCGTGCACGAGATCGCCGATCTCATGCTGCCGATGCCGGGGCGTCATAACGCCTCGAACGCGACGGCGGCGATCGCTGTCGCACGCGAGCTCGGTGTGTCGGACGAGGCGATCCGCAAGGCGATCGCAGGCTTCGGCGGCGTCAAGCGCCGCTTCACCAAGACAGGCGAGTGGAACGGCGTCACCGTGATCGACGATTACGGTCATCATCCGGTCGAGATCGCGGCGGTGCTGAAGGCGGCGCGCGAATCCACCAACGGCAAGATCGTTGCCGTGGTGCAGCCGCATCGCTACACCCGCCTGCAATCGCTGTTCGAGGAATTCTGCACCTGCTTCAACGACGCCGATGCGGTCGTCGTCGCCGATGTCTATGCCGCTGGCGAGGCGCCGATCGACGGCATTGACCGCGATCATTTCGTGACAGGCCTGCGCGCCCACGGGCATCGCGAGGTGATCCCGCTGCCGGCAGCCCCGGAGCTTGCGGGCATCGTGAAGGGGCTCGCGAAGTCGGGCGATCTCGTCGTGTGCCTGGGTGCCGGCAACATCACGCAATGGGCCTATGCGCTGCCGGACCAATTGAAGGCGCTGGGGTGAAGTGGTGACTTTGATCTCATCAATTGCCACACGACGCACTGCGCTCCCTCCCCCCTTGTGGGGGAGGGCGGGGGAGAGGGGTGGCCACAGGCGAGGTCTCAGTTCGTGGCTACCCCCCTCCCTGACCCTCCCCCACAAGGGGGGAGGGAACGGAGACAGCGTGCGTTCCTCACGCGGGGACGCCGCATGAGCTTTCCCGACATCACCCCCGCTCTCAAAGCCGCGATGCCGGAGTTGCGCGGGCGGTTGCTTGCGAACCAGTCGCTGGCGGAGCTCACCTGGTTCCGCGTCGGCGGTCCGGCGCAGGTGCTGTTCACGCCGGCGGATGAGGACGACCTCGCTTACTTCCTCGCGCACCTCGCCAGCGACATCCCCGTCTACGTCGTCGGCGTCGGCTCCAATCTGATCGTGCGCGACGGCGGCATTGCCGGCGTGGTGATCCGCCTGGCGCCGCGCGCGTTCGGCGAGACCAGTGTGAGTGGCAATATCGTTACCGCCGGCGCTGCCGCGCTCGACAAGCGCGTGGCGGAAGTCGCGGCTTCCGCCAATATCGGCGGGCTCGAATTCTACTTCGGCATTCCCGGCACCATCGGCGGC
Source organism: Bradyrhizobium sp. UFLA06-24 (assembly GCF_054967145.1). Lineage (NCBI taxonomy): Bacteria > Pseudomonadati > Pseudomonadota > Alphaproteobacteria > Hyphomicrobiales > Nitrobacteraceae > Bradyrhizobium > Bradyrhizobium sp. UFLA06-24. Next base: position 26,398 of record NZ_JADFUE010000043.1, on the reverse strand, counting down.
GCGCTGCGTATGAACGCGGGCGCCAATGGCGGCGAGACCAAGGACGTGCTGATCGAGGCGCGCGGCGTCGGGCGCGATGGCGCCAAGCACATGTTCTCCAACGCCGACATGAAATTCGTCTACCGCAACAGCGGCGTCGATCCCTCGATCATCTTCACCTCCGCGCGCTTCCGCGGCGAGATCAGGGATGCTGAGGCGATCCGCGCGCGCATGGCCGAGGTTCAGGCTCACCGCGAGACCGCACAGCCGATTCGCGAAAAGACTGGCGGCTCGACCTTCAAGAATCCGCCCGGCCATTCCGCCTGGAAGCTGGTCGACGCCGCCGGTTGCCGCGGCTTGCGCGTCGGCGGCGCGCAGGTCTCGGAGATGCACTGCAACTTCCTGATCAATACGGGCGATGCCACAGCGCACGACATCGAGACGCTCGGCGAGACCGTGCGCGAACGGGTGAAGGCGAATTCCGGAATTGAGCTCAACTGGGAAATCAAGCGGATTGGGATTTTTTAGCCTCTGTCATTCCGGGGCTCGCGAAGCGAGAGCCCGGAATCCATCGGACGGCAGAGGCGGTGGGCAAATGGATTCCGGGCCTGCGCCTTGCGGCGCATCCCGGAATGACGAATAGAGAGATTGGGACCAAGAGAACATGCGCACCACCATCCTGTTCGGGGGCTCCAACCGCGAGCGTCTGGTTTCCGTCGCGTCGGCCCAGGCGCTGCAGCAGGCGCTGCCCGAGGCCGATCTCTGGTTCTGGGATGTCGAGGACAAGGTGCATGTCGTGCAGTCGAACCAGCTGCTCGAACATGCCCGGCCCTTCGAGGACGAGTTCAAGCCGGGCACATCAGGCATTCCGCTCGCGCAGGCGCTCGACAAGGCCAAGGCGGAAGCTCGCGTACTCGTTCTCAGCCTGCATGGCGGCAGCGCAGAGAACGGCGAATTGCAGGTGATGTGCGAGGCGCGCGGCGTGCCGTTCACCGGCTCCGGCTCGGCATCCTCGCATCTCGCCTTCGACAAGATCGCGGCCAAGCGCTTTGCCGCGCTCGGTGGCGTGACGCCGCCCGTGGGCATCGCGCTCGAGAAGATCGACGACGCCTTCGCCGAATATGGCAGGCTGATCGCAAAGCCCGCGCGCGACGGCTCGAGCTATGGCCTGATCTTCGTCAATGCCAGGCAGGATCTCGTTGCCGTCCGTAATGCAGCCAAGCACGAAGAGTACGTGATCGAGCCGTACATCGCCGGCGTCGAGGCGACCTGCGGCGTGCTGGAGCGCACCGACGGGTCGATCATCGCGTTGCCGCCGATTGAGATCATTCCGGGAGAAGGCAATTTCGACTACGCCGCAAAATATCTCTTGAAGTCGACCCAGGAAATCTGCCCGGGCCGCTTCACACCCGAGGTGACGGCCGCGCTCAAGACGCAGGCCATGCTGGCGCATCGGGCGATGTCCTGCTCCGGCTATTCCCGCTCCGACTTCATCGTCTCGGAGAACGGGCTGGTCTACCTCGAGACCAACACGCTGCCCGGACTCACCAAGTCCTCGCTCTACCCCAAGGCGCTGAAAGCCGAGGGCATCGCCTTCGTCGACTTCCTGCGCGACCTGATCGAGCTGGCCGTCCGGCGGGTGCGGAAATAGTTAGGATTGGTTAACGGCCGGACCGGCCAAACTGGCCGATTTGGCGGCCAAAACCGGTAAAATGCCGGACATCGTGGCGCAACTGCCTCACTTGCCTTGGCAAAAAGCATCCCGCGTTAACGAATTTTACCTTTTGTTTACCAGGACGTCCGAAGGTTAACGCTGGCGGCGCATATGGCGTTTTGGCTGCCGGCGCGTGAGCCGTTTCGGATGTATCCGGCCGGCAAGCGCTTTGAAGGGGAGCGGCTTCTTCTACCGAAGACCATCACCCGGCCCGGCACGACCGAGACGTCATGTTCGCCAGGACCCGCGCGGTGTCGCGGGCAAACTGTTGACGAGCTCGTGCAATGGATGGTGCAGGAAGCCTCACCCGGTCGTTTGTGAGATCGCTGAGGCCCCAAGCTGACCTGAAGGCGGCCGCTATCGGAGCGGTCGTGCTTCTGCGCGAGTGGGTACAGGACAAGCGCGCTGAACAGCGCGCCGCTGCCAGGCAGAAGATCAAGGCCAAGGCCCTCGTCGAGCGCGAGCCGCCGCCGCGCATCGTCGCGCTGGTCGAGCGCTATCTGCCGCGCCGGGTCGGAATCACCATGACCGTGCTGCTGCTGATCGGCAGTTGCGGCCTTGGCATCGTCAAGGGCGGCCATCTGCAGGATTTCATCACCGCCGTCAGCGACGCGCGCAACGCCATGGCCAATTCGGCCGGCTTCCGCATCACCTCCGTCGTGATCAACGGACGCAAGCAGCTCAGCCAGGACGAGATCCTTGCGATCGGCGGCGTCAGCGGCCGCTCCTCGCTGCTGTTCCTCGATGCCGACGACGTCCGCGACAAGCTCAAGGCCAATCCCTGGATTGCGGACGCGACCGTGCTGAAGCTCTATCCGGGTCAGCTCATGATCGAGATCACCGAGCGCAAGGCGTTCGCGCTGTGGCAGGAGGCCGGCCGGCTCTCCGTCATCGCCGACGACGGTGCCGTGCTCGAACCCTATGTCTCGCGCCGCTTCCTGACCCTGCCGCTCGTGGTCGGCAAGGGCGCCGACACCCAGGCTCGCGACTTCCTGGCGCTGCTCGCCCGTTATCCTCAGGTGAATTCGGTGACCAAAGCCGCGATCTATGTCGGTGAGCGGCGCTGGAACCTGAGGCTGAAGGACGGTCTCGATGTCCGCCTGCCCGAGCAGGATGTCGGCAACGCGCTCGCCGCGCTCTCCAAGCTCGACAAGGACGAGAGGCTGTTCTCGAAGGACATCGTCGCGGTCGACATGCGCCTGCCTGATCGTCTGGTGGTGCAGCTGTCCGACGACGCCGCCAAGGCGCGCGACGACCTGTTCAAGGACAAGAAGAAAAAGAAGGCCGATCCCGTATGACCGGTCTTGATCGCACCCAGACACCGAAGACGCGCCCGATCCCGCACAAGCGCGGCGGCCTCGTCGCCTGCCTCGACATCGGCACCAGCAAGATCGCCTGCATGATCGCGCGACTGAAGCCGTCGGCACCCAGCGAGGCGCTGCGCGGCCGCACCCATGCGGTGGAATTGATCGGCTACAGCCAGATCCAGTCGCGCGGCATGAAGGCCGGCGCGGTGGTCGATCTCGGAGAATGCGAGCATGCCGTGCGCCAGGCCGTCGGCATTGCCGAGAAAATGGCCAAGGTGCGGGTCGAATCCGTTTTGTTGTCGGTCTCGGGCGGCCGGCTCGCGGGTCAGCTGGTCGAAGCCGCCGCCGACATTCGCGGCGGCGCGGTGACGCCGGCCGACGTCAGCCGCGTCACCTCCACCGGCATGCGCCACGCCACCGGCGAGGGCCGCACCGTGCTGCATGCGCTTCCGGTCGGCTACACGCTGGACGGCGTAAAGGGCATCCGCGATCCGCGCGGCATGGTCGCGCATCAATTCGGCGTCGACATGAACGTCGTCACCTGTGACGCCACCGTGGCGCGCAACCTGATGCTGGCGGTGGAGCGTTGTCATCTCAACGTCGAGGCCATGGCAGCGAGCCCCTATGTGGCCGGGCTGTCGGTGCTGACCGACGACGAGGCCGATCTCGGCGCCGCGGTGGTCGAAATGGGTGCGGGCACCACCACGATCGCCGTCTATTCCGGCGGTCGCTTCGTGCACGCGGCCGGATTTGCGGTCGGCGGGCAACACATCACGATGGATCTCGCGCGCGGACTCTCGGCGACCATTGCCGATGCCGAGCGAATCAAGACGTTATACGGCACCGTCATCACCGGCGGATCGGACTCGCGTGAGCTGATGTCTGTACCGACAGCCGGTGACGACCAGGATCTGCCGCAGATCGTTTCGCGCGCCACCATCGCCAATATCGTCAAGCATCGTGCCGAGGAAGTCTTCGAAATGGTTCGGGACAAGCTGAAGGATTCGCCCTTCGCGGCAGAGCCCAAGGGCCGCGTCGTGCTCTCGGGCGGCGCCTCCCAGCTCACCGGCCTCGTCGAGCTTGGAACGCAAATTCTCGGCCGGCCCGTGCGGGTCGGACGTCCGCTCGGTTTTGGCCGGCTGCCCAACGAGGCGAAGAACGCCGCGTTCGCGGTGCCGGCCGGACTTCTCGTCTACCCGCAATATGTTCACCACGAGCATGTCGAACCGCGGCATACGCGGCAGCAGGTCAGGACAGGGACCGGCGGTTATTTCGGAAAGGTCGGGCGATGGCTACGCGAGGGCTTTTGATGACCGCTTTCCGCAAATGTCAGATTTCACCAACTCCCGCGGCCGCAGGCCGGGGCGAACCCACGCGCGCGTGATCGAGAGGCAAACATGACCATCAGCATCAACGTTCCTGATATTCACGAGTTGAAGCCCCGCATCACCGTGTTCGGCGTCGGCGGCGCCGGTGGCAACGCCGTCAACAACATGATCACGGCGGGCCTCCAGGGCGTCGACTTCGTGGTCGCCAACACCGACGCGCAGGCGCTGACGATGTCGAAGGCGCAGCGCATCGTCCAGATGGGCACCGCCGTGACGCAAGGGCTCGGCGCAGGTTCGCAGCCGAACGTCGGCGCCGCCGCCGCCGAAGAGGTGATCGACGAGCTGCGCGACCATCTCTCGGGCGCCAACATGGTGTTCGTCACCGCCGGCATGGGCGGTGGCACCGGCACCGGTGCAGCTCCCGTGATCGCCAAGACCGCGCGCGACATGGGCATCCTCACCGTCGGCGTCGTCACCAAGCCGTTCCACTTCGAAGGCGGCCGCCGCATGCGCACCGCCGAGGCCGGCATCGCCGAGCTGCACAAGGTGGTCGACACGCTGCTGATCATCCCGAACCAGAACCTGTTTCGGGTCGCCAACGAGAAGACGACCTTCGCCGACGCGTTCGCGATGGCCGACCAGGTGCTCTATTCGGGCGTCGCCTGCATCACCGACCTGATGGTCAAGGAAGGTCTGATCAACCTCGACTTCGCCGACGTCCGCGCCGTCATGCGCGAGATGGGCAAGGCGATGATGGGGACGGGCGAAGCCTCCGGCGACAAGCGCGCGCTGACCGCCGCGGAAGCCGCGATCGCCAACCCGCTGATCGACGATTCCTCGATGAAGGGTGCCAAGGGCCTCTTGATCTCGATCACCGGCGGCAAGGACCTCACCTTGTTCGAGGTCGACGAAGCTGCGACCCGCATCCGCGAGGAAGTCGACCAGGACGCCAACATCATCGTCGGCGCCACCTTCGACGAAGCCCTCGATGGTCTGATCCGCGTTTCGGTCGTTGCCACCGGCATCGAGCAGGCTGCGATCGCCCGCAACAGCCAGGCGACCTCCGCTCCGGTCGCGAACGCCGCGCCGCAGCAGATCCAGCAGGCTCCCGCGGCTCCGGCCGCCGCTGCCGAGAGCCGTCTCGCCGACCTGACCGCGCGCCTGCGCGCCGACAACCAGCGCCTGGCCGAGCGCGCCCAGAAGCTCGAATCGCAGATCCCGGCTGCTGCACCCGCCGCTGCTCCCGCAGCGCCGCGTCCCAATGTCGAGCGCGCCGCGCTTGCCGCCATTGCCGCTGCCGTTGCCGAAGTCCCGCCGGCGCCCGCGCCGCAGACCTATGGCGACGTCACCGTGCGCCCGATCGCACAGAAGCCCACGCTGTTTCCGGAGCCCGAGCAGGCACCGCTTGCCATGCATGAGCCGATGACGCCGGAAACCTTCATCCCGCCGCAGGCCGAGCGCGCCCCGCCCCGCGCGCCGCGCATGCCACGCCTCGACGAGCTGCCGATGCCGGCCCAGGCCGAGCTTCGTCAGGCCCGCGGCGAGGTGGAAGAGGAGACCCCGCAAAAGACCCGCCTGTCGCTGCTCCAGCGTCTCGCCAATGTCGGCCTCGGCCGTCGCGACGAGGAGACGGAAGCTCCGATCGCCGCCCGCACCGCCGGTCCCGCCATGCCGGCGCTGCCCGAGCGCAAGCCGCAGCGGACGGTGCAGCAACAAATCGCCGCCAGCGAGCCGGTATCGGAATATGCCCGCCGGCCCGCGCCGCAGGGTCTCGATGCCCATGGTCGCCCCGCGCCTGTTGCGCCGGCGCCACAGGGAGACGACCATCTTGATATCCCGGCCTTCCTGCGGCGGCAGGCGACCTGAGGATTGTTACAATAAGGCAGACGCAAAAAGGTCCCGGCGAGACGCTCGCCGGGACCTTTCCTTTTGTCCCGTGCATGTCCGGATTGCGTATTCAAGCAACTGATTTTAAATCATTAATTACCTGTTGGGTGCTTCACTAAAGCTACCGCTATCGGTCCAAAACCCCGGCGCAATTTGGTTAAGCCTTGGCGCGAATACGGCGGGTTTGGGGTAACAATCGGTAAAAAAGCGTGAGTTGGCGCTGTTTGGGGCAGTGACTATGGTTCGGGCGTGACTTGGGGATACGGAGATTCGGACGGTCGATCTCAATCGATCGGTCGGGTCTAGTATAAGTCGCAATGGGTCGTAGTGGGGCGGGTTCCTGATGAAATTTAGCCGGCAAACAACGCTTCGTGCGCAAGCCACCGTGGCCGGCGTCGGCGTTCATTCCGGTCTTCCCGTCACCGTGACTCTTGGGCCTGCGCCGATCGACGCGGGTTTTATTTTCGTCCGGACCGGCCTCGACGGCTGCGACCGCGAAGTGCAGGCCACCGCGGAGCAGGTGGTCGCGACCGACTTCCAGACCGTCCTGGGCGACAGCAAGGGTCCGCTGGTTTCAACCGCCGAGCACGTGCTCGCCGCTTTGCGCGGCATGGGCGTGGACAACGCGACCATCGAAATCGACGGCCCGGAAGTGCCGATCATGGACGGCAGCGCGGCACCCTTCGTCGCGGCCATCGACCAGGCCGGCATCGTAACCCAATCGGCACAGCGCCGCTTCATCCAGGTCCTCAAGCCGGTGTCGGTTGCAACGGGTGATTCGTTCGGCGAATTGCGCCCGTACGCCAACGGCTTCCGCACCGAGATCGAGATCAATTTCGCCAATCCCGTGATCGGCCGGCAGAGCTATGCGCTCGATCTGTCGCCCGAGCGCTTCCGTCGGGAAATCGCACGCGCCCGCACTTTCGGCCTGATGTGCGATCAGGCCCGGCTCTGGGGCGCGGGCTATGCCCGCGGCGCCTCCTTCGACAATACCGTGGTGTTTGACGACGAGCGGCTGCTCAACCCCGAGGGCCTGCGCTACGCCGACGAATGCGCCCGCCACAAGGTGCTGGACGCGATCGGCGATCTCGCGCTGGCCGGCCTGCCGCTGCTCGGAGCCTATCGTTCGGTGCGTGGCGGCCACAAGCTCAACCACGCCGTCCTGACCGCGCTGCTCGCCGACCGTACCGCCTGGCGGGTGGTCGAGGGCGAGGCGGCCCGCCGCACCACGCGTCCCGTGGTCGAGGTTGGCAGCGGGATCGTTGGCGGCCGGATCGCCGCCGCCTACGGGCCGGACGTGTCCTGAACGGCTGCTGCGGCAGGCGCCGAAGCGGCACCTTCTCCGGGAAACTCCTGGTAACCATGATGCACTAGGATTGCGGCGTTTTCGCCTTAATCCGGGCGGAATGCCTGCCTATCCGATGGGTTAACAATCGATTTTCGATTACACCGACGTGGTCGCGTGGCAGGCACCACGGTACATTTCGCACCCATGATGGGGATCATGGGCCGGCGGGCACCGCATCACAGGGCGTCAGGTCTAGAATTCATGTCGGCACAGCGTATGACGCGCGGATATCTCTTGGTTTCTCCGATCGGAACTCGTCGGCTGCTTCAGGCGGCAACTCTCCTGCTGCTCGCGGTGCCGCTGGCTGGCTGTGGCACCGGCTCGCTCTGGGACAAGTTCACCCAGAAGGACGACACCTTCGTCGAGGAGCCCGCCGACAAGATCTACAATGAGGGCTTGTACCTCATGAACGAAAAGAAGGACATGAAGGCGGCGACCAAGAAGTTCGAGGAGGTCGACCGCCAGCATCCTTATTCCGACTGGGCGCGCAAATCGCTGCTGATGTCGGCTTACGCGTCCTACCAGGGCGGCGACTATGACGGCTGCATCGGCGCCGCGACGCGCTACGTCACCCTGCATCCCGGCAGCCCGGATGCCGCCTACGCGCAGTACCTGATCGCCGCATCGCATTACGACCAGATCCCGGATATCAGCCGCGACCAGGCCCGCACCGAGAAGGCGATCGCCTCGCTGGAAGAGGTGGTGCGCAAATATCCGACCTCCGAATACGCGACCTCCGCCAAGGCCAAGATCGAGGGCGCCCGCGATCAGCTCGCCGGCAAGGAAATGAACGTCGGCCGCTACTACATGCAGAAGCGCGACTACACCGCCGCAATCAACCGCTACAAGACCGTGGTGACGCAGTATCAGACCACGCGCCACGTCGAGGAGGCGCTCTACCGCCTCACCGAGGCCTATATGTCGATCGGCATCGTCGGCGAGGCTCAGACCGCCGCCGCTGTGCTCGGCCACAATTTTCCTGACAGCCGCTGGTACAAGGACGCCTATAATCTTGTAAAATCGGGCGGTCTCGAGCCGAGCGAGAATCAGGGGTCCTGGATCAGCCGGACCTTCAAGAAGATAGGCCTCTAGGTCTCGGCTAGGAAATTTGGTTCCATGCTGGCGCGTCTGTCGATCCGTGACATCGTCCTGATCGAACGGCTCGATATCGAATTCGCCACCGGGCTTGCGGTTTTGACCGGCGAGACCGGTGCGGGCAAATCCATCCTGCTCGATGCCTTTGCGTTGGCGCTCGGCGGCCGCGGCGACGCCGGCCTCGTGCGCCATGGCGCGGAGCAGGGTCAGGTCACCGCCGTCTTCGATGTCCCGAAGAATCACCCCGCGGCGAAGATCCTGGCCGAAAACGGGCTCGATGATACCGGGGAGATGATCCTCCGCCGGGTCCAGCTCGCCGACGGCCGTACCCGCGCCTTCATCAACGACCAGTCGATCAGCGTGCAGACGCTGAAAGCGGTCGGCGCCGCGCTGGTCGAGATCCATGGCCAGCATGACGAGCGCGCGCTGGTCGATGCCGCCACGCATCGCCGCCTGCTCGACGCCTTTGCCGGCCTCGAAAAGGACGTGGCGGCCGTCGAAGCGCTGTGGGACGCGCGCCGCTCGGCCAATAGCGAGCTGGAAGAGCATCGCGCCGGCATGGAGCGCGCCGCGCGTGAGGCCGATTATCTGCGTCACGCCTCCGACGAGCTCAAGCAGCTCGCGCCCAAGGACGGCGAGGAGACCTCGCTGGCCCATCGCCGTACCACCATGATGCAGGGCGAGAAGATCGCCTCCGATCTGCGCGAGGCGCAGGAGGTCGTCGGCGGCCATAATTCGCCGGTTGCGGCGCTGTCGGCCGCGGTGCGTCGGCTGGAGCGCCGCGGCGTCAATTCACCGGCGCTGGTCGAGCCCGCGGTGAAGGCGATCGACGTCGCCATCAACGCGCTGGAGGAGGCCGATCAGCATCTCCAGGCGGCGCTTGCCGCGACCGATTTCGATCCCGCCGAGCTCGAGCGCATCGAGGAGCGGCTGTTCGCGCTGCGCGCCGCCTCGCGCAAATATTCGACGCCGGTCGATGGGCTGGCGGCATTGGCCGCCAAATACGCCGCCGATGTCGTGCTGATCGATGCGGGCGCCTCGCGCCTGAAGAAGCTGGAGCAGGCCGCAATCGAGGCCGATAGCCGCTACGCGACGGCCGCGAAGAAGCTCTCGGCGGCGCGGCAGAAATCGGCCGAGAAGCTCAACAAGGCCGTTACCGCCGAGCTTGCCCCGCTCAAGCTCGAACGCGCCAAATTCATCACCCAGGTCACCACCGACGAGGCTGCCCCCGGGCCGCAAGGCTTCGACCGCGTCGAGTTCTGGGTGCAGACCAATCCCGGCACCAAGCCGGGTCCGATGATGAAGGTTGCCTCCGGCGGTGAGCTCTCGCGCTTCCTTTTGGCCCTCAAGGTCGTCTTGTCCGACCGCGGCTCCGCACCGACGCTCGTGTTCGATGAAATCGACACCGGCGTCGGCGGCGCGGTTGCGGATGCCATCGGCGCCCGGCTGGCGCGTCTCGCTGGCAAGGTCCAGGTGATGGCCGTGACCCACGCCCCGCAGGTCGCCGCCCGCGCCGACCAGCATCTCCTGATATCCAAGGATGCGCTGGACAAGGGCAAGCGCGTCGCCACGCGCGTCAATGCGCTCGCCGACGACCACCGCCGCGAGGAAATCGCCCGCATGCTCGCCGGCGCCGAGATCACGGCCGAGGCGCGGGCGGCCGCGGACCGGCTGCTCAAGGCGGCAAGCTAGATTCCGCCTCCCGGACGCGCGTAGCGCGAGCCGGGATCCAGAATTCCCGCTGTATGGGCCGCGGCTCTGCAGCGCACCGCACCGGTCGACGCTTTGCATCGCCGGGGGCGTTGCGTTGCGTCCGGGGCGCGAGATTTCCACACGCCTTTACCGAGCAACCCGCTCCGTCGTATCCAAGCACCATGGCAAGAGCAGCAAGATCAAAACCGCTCCGTGACGTCGCCGACCTCACCAAGGCGCAGGCCAAGGTCGAGCACGTCAGGCTCGCGCTCGAGCTCGAAGAGCACGACAGGCGCTACTACCAGGAAGATGCGCCTACCGTCACCGACGCCGAGTACGACGCGCTGCGTCAGCGCTTCAACGCGATCGAAAAGCGCTTTCCTGAATTCGTCAGCGGGGATTCGCCGTCGCAGAAGATCGGCGCGGCGCCGTCGGGCCGCTTCAGGAAGGTGCGGCACGCCGTGCCGATGCTGTCGCTCGACAACGCGTTTGCCGAGGAGGACGTGCGCGACTTCGTCGGCCGTATCGTGCGCTTCCTGAAGCTCGACGACGACAACGTCAATTTCTCCGCAGAGCCGAAGATCGACGGCCTGTCGATGTCGCTGCGCTATGAGGGCGGCGACCTCGTCACCGCGGCAACGCGCGGCGACGGGGCAGAGGGCGAGGACGTCACTGCCAACATCCGCACGCTCGAAGACGTGCCGCAGAAGTTGAAGGGGCGCAACATCCCCGACATCTGCGAGGTGCGCGGCGAGGTCTACATGACCAAGAAGGCCTTCCTCGCGCTCAACGAACGGCAGAAAGCGGAAGGCGCCACCATCTTCGCCAATCCGCGCAATTCGGCCGCAGGCTCGTTGCGGCAGAAGGATCCGACCATCACCGCCTCGCGCCCGCTCGGCTTCTTCGCCTATGCCTGGGGCGAGATGAGCGCGATGCCGGAGGACACGCAGAGCAGCATGATTCACTGGTTCGAGCGCTGCGGCTTCAAGACCAATCCGTTGACGAAGCTCTGTCATTCCGTCGAGGAGCTGCTCGCTTTTCATCGTTCCATCGAGGAGCAGCGCGCAAAACTGGACTACGACATCGACGGCGTCGTCTACAAGGTCGACCGCATCGACTGGCAGGAGCGGCTCGGCTTCGTCTCGCGCACGCCGCGCTGGGGCATTGCGCATAAATTTCCGGCCGAGCGCGCCATGACGGTGCTGCGCGCCATCGAGATCCAGGTCGGGCGCACCGGCTCGTTCACGCCGGTCGGCAAGCTCGAGCCGGTCGGCGTCGGCGGCGTGATCGTGCAGAACGTCACGCTGCACAACGAGGACTACATCAAGGGCATCGGCAACAAGGGCGAGAGCTTGCGCGATGGCCGCGACATCAGGATCGGCGATACCGTCGTGATCCAGCGCGCCGGCGACGTCATCCCGCAGGTGGTCGATGTCGTCCTCGACAAGCGGCCGAAGAGCGCTAAGGAATTCCACTTCCCGAAGAAGTGTCCATGCCCGCTGCACACCGACGTCACGCGCGAGGAGACGGCGACGGGAGAGGAGGGCTCGCGTGCCCGCTGCACCGGCGAGTTCGCCTGCCCCTATCAGAAGATCGAGCACCTCAAGCTGTTCGTGTCGCGCCGCGCTTTCGACATCGACGGTCTCGGCGAGAAGCAGCTCCAGTATTTCTTCGATGAAGGATGGGTGAGAGAGCCCGCCGACATCTTCACGCTGGAGAAGCGCAACGCGAAGCTCAAGCTCGAGGAGATCGAGGGCTACGGCACGACCTCGGTGCGCAATCTGTTCGGCGCCATCGAGAGCCGGCGCAGAATCGCGCTGGAGCGCTTCATCTACGCGCTCGGCATGCGCCATGTCGGCGAGACCACCGCCCTGGCGCTGGCGCGCGGCTACGGCTCCTGGGAAGCCTTTCACGACGCCTGCCTCAAGGTCGCCAAGGGCGACGGGGAAGCGATGGCGGAGATGGATGCGCTGGACCAGATCGGCGACACCGTGATCAAGAGCATCGCCGATTATTTCGGCGAGAGCCACAATCGCGGCATCGTCGAGCGGCTGACCCGGGAAGTCGAGATCGTCGACGCCGAGAAGCCGAAGAGCAACTCGGCCGTCGCCGGCAAGACGGTCGTATTCACAGGCTCGCTGGAGAAGATGACGCGCGATGAGGCCAAGGCGACCGCGGAGCGGCTGGGCGCCAAGGTCTCGGGCTCGGTGTCGAAGAAGACCGATCTCGTCGTCGCCGGCCCCGGCGCAGGCTCGAAGCTCGCGGACGCCAACAAGCACGGCGTCAAGGTGCTGACAGAGGACGAGTGGTTGAAGCTGATCGGGGAGTGACGGGGTGCGCCTGGCCTAGTTGCGCGCCGGCTCTTTCCACCGGTTGATGATGGCGCTCTTGATCCGGCCTTCCTCGATCCAGACTTTGGCCGTTCGGCCTTCGGTCGGGCAGCAACGCGCATCATCTTCGCCGACGCTGAGCCCGTCGATTTCGACATAGGACGTCGAGGCGTTTGCGTCCTGCTTGAAGCTTACGTTCTTGACCTGCGAAAACAGCGTGTCGTCGACCACGTTCTTTGCCAACGGTATCTTCCTGACCTGGGCAGCGGCCCGGAAGGGCTGCTTGACATAAAACGCGCTCGTTGATGTTGCCCAATTGTTGCCGCCGCCGCAGCCGTCGACACCGTAGACCCAGAACACGATGAATTCATCGACGGGTCCATTATAGTTGCTGGTTATCGTTCCGGTGGCCTTGAGCGAGAAGTTGCACCCCGCGGTCTCCTTCTTCAGGATCTGGAGCATCGTCACGAGGGTATCGGTAGATTGTGATCGCGCCGCACTCGGCGCCAGCATCGCCGCCGCCAACAGCAGCCAATAAAGTACGCGCTTCGACGAAATCATCGGTTCGCCCCCCAAGCAGGTGTCCGCGCAGTATTCGGGAGCGCAACGCGCTTGGCAATCGGCGGGCTACATCATCCCGGTCTCTTCCTCTTCCGCCTGCTCGATCAGTGCCTCGCTCACCATGATCTCGCCGCGCGGCACCACGAAGATCATCGTGCAGGCGCAGAGCAGCGAGATAGCGAGGACGGCGGAGGTGAGCGGCAGCGTGGTGGCCGAGTGGCCGCCGAGATAGGCGCCGAATTGCGACATCAGCGCGCCGATACCCTGTTGCAGAAAGCCCATCGCGCCCGAGGCGGTGCCGGCGGCTTCGGGACGGATGCTGATGGCGCCGGCCGCGGAATTCGCCATCACGAAGGCATTGCCGACCATCACGATCATCTGCGTGCCGAACAGCCAGCCAGGTGCTTCGTTCCAGCCGGTCAGACTCCACATCAGGTTCAACAGGCTGCCGCAAAGCTGCAGGGCGAGCCCGAACCAGATCAGCTTCTCCAGCGCGTGCCGCGGCGCAAAGCGCACGCAGAGCAGATTGCCGATCAGATACGCAAAGCCCGTCGTGGCGAACCACGCGCCGTATTCGGCGCTGGTCCGCCCCATCTGGGTCACGACGATGTAGGGACCGCCGCCGGCGAAGGTGAAGATGATCTGCGACGCCAGCACCTGGCACATCACATAGCCGATGAAGGCGCGGCTCTTGATCAGGCCGCCGACGTCGCTGCGAAAGCCGCCGCTGCCGACCGCGCGGTCGCGACGCGTCTCCGGCAATGCGATGGCGATGCCGACGGCCACCGCAAGCGCACCGGCCGTGACGGCGTAGAAGATCGCGCGCCAGCCGAACGCGGTCTCGATCAGGCCGCCGGTGAGCGGCGAGACCATCTGGCCGATCATCAGGGCCGCGACCACGAGGCTGATCATGGAGGCAACGCGGTCGCGCTCATAGATGTCGCGGATGATGGCGCGGCTGATCACCATGCCGGAGGCGCCGCCGAGCGCCTGGAAGAAGCGCGCGGCGATCAGTTGCGGCAGGGTCTCGGCGAACATGCAGGCGACGCTCGCTGCGACCATCAACGCGAGGCCGCCAAGCAGCACCGGGCGCCGGCCGAACTTGTCCGACAGCGGTCCCATGATGAGCTGCGACAGGGCGATGCCGACCATATAGAGCGACACCGTCATCTGCGCGATCGAGATGTCGCGACCGAAATTCGTTGCCAGCACGGGTAGCGCCGGGACCAGGATGTACAGCGAGATCGGCGCGACCCCGGTCATGACGACCAGAAGCAGCAACACCACGCGCGAGGTCGCGATGTTCTTCGTCGCCGCCTCAGGCGGCCCGCTGATCATGCCGTGCATCGCCGGACACTAGCCGTATCGCATCGCGAGCGAATATGGCCATTTCGGAATACGGCTATGCGCGCGGCGTCAAGGCGCGGCAGTCTTGGGACGGATTCAGGCCCGCAGCTCCGCCGTCGCCTGGTCGAGCCAGTTCTTCGTCGCCTCGTCCAGCGCCGGCCGAACCTCGTCGCGGACACGCGCGTGGTAGGCATTGAGCCAGGCGAGTTCCTCCTTGCTCAGCATCGATGTGTCGATGAGCCGGCGGTCGATCGGCGCGAGCGTCAGCGTCTCGAACGCGTTCATCGACTTCTCGGCGCCCTTGATGCTGGCTTCGACCACCAGCTCGAGGTTCTCGATGCGGATGCCGAAACCGTCGGTCTTGTAATAGCCGGGCTCGTTGGAGAGGATCATGCCGCGCTTGAGCGGCGTGGTGCCGAGCTTCGAGATCCGCGCCGGTCCTTCGTGGACCGAGAGATAGCTGCCGACGCCGTGGCCGGTGCCGTGCTCGAAATCGACGCCGGCGGCCCAGAGATATTGCCGTGCCAGCGTATCGAGCTGCGCGCCGGTGGTGCCGTCGGGGAAGACCGCGCGGGCGATCGCGATATGGCCGCGCAGCACGCGGGTGAAGCGGTCGCGCATCTCCGCCGTCGGTTCGCCGACCGCCATGGTGCGCGTCACGTCAGTGGTGCCGTCTTCATATTGCGCGCCGGAATCGATCAGCAGGAGATCGCCGGGCACGATGCGCCGGTTGCTCTTGCGGGTGACGCGGTAGTGCACGATGGCGCCGTTGGGACCGGTGCCCGATATGGTCGGGAACGACACGTCCTTCAGCGCGCCGGTGTCGCGGCGGAACGTTTCCAGCGCTTCGACCGCGTCGATCTCGGTCAGCTTGCCGCTTGCCGCCTCGCGATCGATGAAGGCGAGAAAGCGCGCCAGCGCGATGGCGTCGCGGCGGTGCGCGGTCTGCGTGCCCTTGACTTCGGTCGCGTTCTTGACCGCCTTCAGCAGCGCGATCGGATCGCTGCCGCGCACGGGCTTGCCGCCGGCGCCCGCGATCAGCCGGCTCAGGGCGTCGGCCGCGGTGGCGCTGTCGAGCGCGATTGCCCCGCCGCTTCTCGCCAGCGCCATCAGCGTCGGCGTCAGCGCATCGGGCTCGCGCACGTCGGCCGATTGCTCGAGATGATCGCGCGTCAGGTTCGAGAGCTTGCGGTGGTCGATGAAAACAGTGGGCCGCCCGACCTTGGGCACCACCGCATAGGACAGCGGCAGCGGCGTATGTGCGACGTCGGCGCCGCGGATGTTGAAGGTCCAGGCGACCGCATGGCTGTCGGACAGCACCAGGGCATCGGCGCCCAGCTTCTCGATCTCGGCCTTGATCTGCGCCAGCTTCTCGGCCTCCGCCACGCCCGCATATTGCAGGCCGTGGATCGCCACCGGCGCGATAGGCGGCTGCGGCCGGTCGTGCCAGACCGCATCGACCGGATTGCTGTCGACCGCCACCAGTTCGGCGCCCGCCTTGGCGCAGGCGGCGGAGAGCCGCTCGGCTGCCGCAAAAGTGTGCAGCCACGGATCAAATCCTAGGCGATCGCCTGATTTGAGATGCGCCGAGACCCAGCTCTCGGGAGGCGGATCGATTAGCGATTCCACCGCCCAGGCCTTGGCGTCGACCTGCTTGGCTGCCTGGATCGTGTAGCGACCGTCGACGAACAATGCGGCTTCCTGGGCCAGCACCACGGCAAGGCCGGCCGAGCCGGTGAAGCCGGTCAGCCAGGCGAGCCGCTCTTCGGAGGGCGCCACATATTCATTCTGCTGCTGGTCGGCGCGCGGAACGAGGAGCCCGCTCAATTTGCGGCGGGTGAGTTCTTCACGGAGCGCAGCCAGCCGCGCCGTCAATGCGACGCCGGCCTCCGGCTCCTCGAATGTCTGGAAGTGTGCTTCGAACATGGCTCAGTTTAGGATCATGGGGATCAGTCCGCAATCTAGACGCAATTGCCGTCTCATCTGGCATGGACTGTGCTTGAAAATGTTCCATTCGAATTGAGTGGAGTAATGGATGCGGCAGTTGCGCTTCGTCCGGATGTCGGGAAAATTCGAGCAAGTGGTTCGTCTCAACGGCGAGGGGACACACGATGCCAGCGTTCACCTTTGAGAAGATTTCGCCGCCGGTGCGCCGCGCACCCGCAGCCAAGACACCGAAAAAGCCGCGCGGCCTCATCAGCCAGATGATCGACCGCGTCGCCGAGCGTCGCGCCAGGCGCGCCTTGCAGGGCGAGCGCGCGATGCGCGGGGACGATAAGCCGGCGGAGTAGGGCAGCCTCGACAGTCTTGTAGCCTGGGCAAAGACGCAGAGCGCCGTGCCCACGGATTATCTCGTATCGGCGGACGAAAGTGGTGGGCACGCTACGCTTTGCCCACGCTACGAGAGCTCGCTCAATCCACTTTCCGCAGCAACAAACTGCTCCAGCCCTCGATCCGCAGATGCCGAAGCGGCACGAGGCCGCGCGCGCGGTAAGCGGCGATCACGGCGGGCGCCTGATGGGTCAACAGGCCGGAGAGGATGACGCGAGCGCCGGGCGCGAGATGCCGGACCATCGGGCCCGCCAATTGCCGCAGGGGATTGGCAAGGATGTTGGCGAGCACCAGGTCGAACGGACCGCTCTTGGCAAAATCCGGCGCAGCGAAGCCGGTGGCGCGGATCACCCGCACATATTGGCCTGTTTCGTTCAGGGCTGCGTTCTCGGCCGCGACCCGTACAGAAGGCGGATCGATGTCGGAGGCCAGCACCCTCAGATGCAGCGCCTTGGCGGCTGCGATGCCCAGCACACCGGTTCCGGTGCCGAGATCGAGCACGCGCTTCGGCCGCGCATGTTTCAGGACATGGTCAAGCAGGAGTAAACAGCCACGCGTAGTGCCGTGGTGTCCGGTCCCGAAGGCGAGTGCCGCTTCGATCTCGATGGCGAGCTTGTTCGGCGCCACGCGGTCGCGGTCGTGGCTGCCGTGGACGACGAAGCGTCCGGCCGGAACCGGGACGAGGTCCTCCAGGCTCGCCTTGACCCAGTCCTTTGCCTCGACCGTGTCGAAGGCAAGCCTGGCGGCGACGTCATTTCCTGCTGAATTTGCAACGAGTTCGCGTAGGCCCGCCTGATCCGGCGCCGCGGCGAAATGCAGCGTGACGTCCCATTGCCCGTCCGGTCGCTCGAAGGCGGCGACCGCGGCATCGCCCTCGAAAAAGACCTCGGTCAACACATCGACCACGCGCCTGGCTGCGGCTTCGGTGCCGATCGAAAAGCTGGCGCGATGGGTAGGGGAAAGCTGCATCCTAAGGTTCCGTTGGTTTCAATTTGGGGAACTTTTCTTCCCAATTTTCCGCACAAGTTGCGGTTCCCGGCTTAACTCGATCGTAGGCGGTGCGACCGTACATTTCCGGATGATGGAGCTAACCGGCACATCCTTAAATGGAGATGGAGGCGAGTCTTGAAGCGCATGGTTTCGAAGTTCTGGTCCGATGAGTCTGGCGCGACTGCGATTGAATACGGGCTGATCGCGGCCGGTATCGCGCTGGCGATCATCACGGTGGTGAACAGCCTGGGCACCACGCTGAACGACAAGTTCACCTCGATTAGCAGCTCCTTGAAGTAATTTCTGCCTCCCATTTTCCGGCGGCGGCCACTTTCTTCATAGACGGCATTTTCGACGACCAGCCCGCCCTGGGGATTGTCCCTTGGCGGGCGAAGTCGTGTTGGCGGAGCCCGAGGCGGTAATCGCTGCCTGTGTCCACGGGTTATCCACGCGTGACCCGGGGGCTCATCCACAGCCTCGTATCGGGCCTATCCGCCGCCCTCCCACAGTTTGGTTCGCGGCTTGTACCCAGGGGCCGCGACAGACTTCCACAGCTTCATCACAGCGCTGCGAGCAGGCCTGTCCACAGACCTATCCACGGCTTGCGAACAGCCTGCGGTGATCTCTCAGTATGGCCTGCGCCGCATTGTGGCCAGGGGCTCCGGTGACGCCGCCACCGGGATGGGCCCCGGACCCGCAATGGTAGAGCCCCTTCAACGGCCCGCGATAATCGGCATGGCCCAGCATCGGCCGCGCCGAGAACAGCTGGTTCAGCGTCAACGCGCCGTGAAAGATATCGCCGCCGAGCAGGCCGAATTGCCGCTCGAGATCGAGCGGGGACAGGATCTGGCGGCCGAGGACGCTCGCGGCAAAACCGGGCGCGTAGCTGTCCACCGTCGCGATCATGAGATTGGCAACCTCGTCGCGATGGTCGTCCCAGGACCTTCCATCGGGCAGTTCGGGCGCGACATGCTGGCAGAACAGGCTCGCGACGTGTTGTCCGGCAGGGGCGAGCGTGTCGTCGAGCGTCGATGGAATCAGCATCTCGACGATCGGCTGACGGCTCCAGCCCTGCGCCCGCGCATCGAGATAGGCCCGGTCCATATAGCCGAGATCAGGCGCCAGGATGATGCCGGAGGTGAGGTGATCGCCGTCGCCGGGTAGCGCGGCGAAGGAGGGCAGGCGGTCGAGCGCCACGTTCATGCGGAAGGTGCCAGAGCCGTTCTTCCAGCGGCGGATGCGGGCGAGGAAGTCCTGCGGCAGGGCATCCGCCGCGACCAGCCGCGTGTAAAGCAGTTTTGGATTGACGTTGGCGGCCACATATTTTGCGCGGATCGCCGTGCCGTTCTCCAGCACCACCCCGACGGCGCGGTCGCGATCCACGATGACTTCACGCACGCCGGCATCGAGGTCGATCGTGACGCCCCTGGCACGCGCGGCGCGTGCCATGGCCTGCGTGATCGCGCCCATGCCGCCGATGGCGTGACCCCAGACGCCCTTCTTGCCGTTCACCTCGCCAAAGGCGTGATGCAGCATCACATAGGCGGAGCCGGCCGCATAAGGGCTCGCATAATTGCCGACGATGGCATCGAAGCCGAACAGTGCCTTGACCAGATCGTGCTCGAACCGCTCATCCAGCATCTCGCCGGCCGAACGCGTGAAGAGATCGAGCAGGCTGCGGCTTTGTTCCAGCGTCAGGCCGCGCAGGATATTGGCTGTCGTCAGTGCGTTCGCGGCCTCGCGGATCGCGCCAAGGCCAAAGCTGGCAAGTAGATTCGGCGGCGCGCGCAGCACGAACTGCCTGAGCACATCGGCGATATCCTCGAGCTCGCGCGAAAAGCCGTCGAGGGCGTCGGCATCGCGCGTATTGAGCCGCGCAACGGCGGCTTTCGTCCGGCCTTCGCCGGTGAGGAGATAGTTGCCGTCCGGTGCGGGCAGAAAATTCTGCGCGCGCCGCTCGACGACACGCAGGCCCTGCTCTGCAAGCCCCAGATCGCGGATGACCTGCGGATTGAGCAGGCTCACCGTGTAGGCCGCGACCGAGTTGCGGAAGCCCGGATGAAACTCCTCCGTAACCGCGGCGCCGCCGACCACCTTGCGGCGCTCGACCATACGCACCTGCAAGCCCGCGCTCGCGAGATAAGCCGCGCAAGTGAGGCCGTTATGGCCAGCGCCGATGATGACGACGTCGGTATCTGTCATGACTTCCTTGGCGTCATTCCGGGGCGATGCGCTGCATCGAACCATGGTGCGGGCTTTCGCACCGGAGAATCTCGAGGTTCCGGGTTCGATGCTCTGCATCGCCCCGGAACGACCGTCTAATAGCAAGCAGTCGTCGCGGCAACATCACGACACCATTTATTGCCCGTTCAGGCGCGGTGTGCTCCATTGCGCGCGCCCGGCGCCCGCCGGAAGTAAGCCGGAGCTCCCATGGATTCGATCGCGCAACCCGCCGCCGCGGAGCAGCCGTCCGCCTCGCGCAATAGGCTGCTGCTGACAATCTACACTGCAGCGATCTTCGTCAGCGCGCTCTTGCTGTTCTCGGTGCAGCCGCTGTTCACGAAAATGGTGCTGCCGCGGCTCGGCGGCTCGCCTGCCGTGTGGTCGGTGGCGATGGTGTTCTTCCAGTCGCTGCTGCTGGCGGGCTATGCCTATGCCCATCTGCTCATGCAGATCAAAAATCGTGTGGTCCCGGTCGTGGTCCATCTCGTGCTACTGATCGCCGCCTTCGTCACACTGCCGCTCGGCATCGCCAGCGCCTATGGCGAGCCGCCGGCGTCCGGCTACGCGTTCTGGCTGCTCGGCCTGTTCGTGACCTCGATCGGCCTGCCGTTCTTCGCGCTCGCCGCCAACAATCCGCTGCTGCAGGCATGGTTCGTCCGGACTGGTCACCCTGATGGTCACGATCCGTACTTCCTCTATGCGTCCTCCAATATCGGCAGCTTCTTGGCGCTGCTGTCCTATCCGTTCCTGCTCGAGCCGATGTTCACGCTGCATGCGCAGAACCGGCTGTGGACCGGCGGCTACGGCCTTTTGATTCTGCTGATCGGGGCTTGCGGCATGATGCTGTTGCGCTCGCCTGATCTCGCGGTGGCTGATACACGGACCGATGACGCAAATACTCCGGCTCCAGGCGTGGTGACGCGGCTGCGCTGGATATTCCTTGCGGCGGTCCCCTCGGGCCTGCTGATCGCAGTCACGGCGCATATCTCCACCGACGTGGCGGCGGCGCCGCTGCTGTGGGTGCTGCCGCTGTCGCTGTATCTGCTGACCTGGGTCGTGGTGTTCCAGTCGCGGCCGCTCCTGCCGCACAAATGGATGCTGATGCTCCAGCCGCTGGCGATCGCGGGCGTCATCTTCCTTCTTGCCTTCGGCGGCGAGCAGAATCTGCTGCTCACGCTCGGCGGCCATCAACTCTGCTTCTTCATCATCGCCATGGCCTGCCATGGCGAACTGGCGCGGACCCGCCCCGCGGCCAGATATCTCACCGGGTTCTATGTTGCGCTGTCATTCGGCGGCATGGTCGGCGGCCTCTTTGCCGGCCTCGTGGCGCCCTTCACGTTCTCCTGGATTGCCGAATATCCGATCCTGGTCGCGCTTGCCGCACTGTGCCGGCCGTCAGCGAACGAGCGTCTTGCTGGTCTCGTGAGATGGTATTGGCTGGCGCTTGCCTTGCTGGCGGCGGCGCTGGTGGTGCCATCTTATACCTCGGGCGATCTCTCGACCTGGTTCGAGGATCACCGCGTCTGGGTTGCCGGCGCCGTCGGCGTGCTCGCAGCGCTTCTGGCGCTCGCGCTCGATGCCGATCGCTGGAAGATCTTTGCCACCGTGGCGCTGGCGCTGGCCTTGACGCGGATTTACCCGGCCGACGAGGGCCGCGTCACCACCGTGCGCAGCTTCTTCGGCGTGCACAAGATCGTGGTGACGCCGGGCGGCTATTTCCACGTGCTGATGCATGGCACCACGATTCACGGCGCCGAGCGCTTCCGCAACAACGACGGCACGCCCGTCACCGGCCGGCCCGAGCCTATCACCTATTATCACAAGGACGGCGGCATCGGTCAGGCGATCACCGCGATCCGCGAGCGCAAGGGCGCTCCCTTGAAGGTCGCGGCGATCGGCGTCGGCTCAGGCACGCTCGCCTGCGCCGCCGAGCCCGGCGAGGACTGGAAATTCTTCGAGATCGACCAGTCCATGGTCGATGCCGCGCGTGACCCCAGGAACTTCCGCTACATCTCGAGCTGCCTGCCGGACCTGAAGCCGGTGATCGGAGATGCGCGCCTCACCTTTGCCAGGGAGCCCGACGGCATCTACGACCTCATCATCGTCGACGCCTATTCGTCGGATGCGATCCCGATTCACTTGGCGACCCAAGAGGCGATGAAGATCTACAAGGACAAGCTCGCCCCGCATGGCGCCGTGGTGATGCACGTCTCCAACCGGCATCTCGATCTCGAACCTGTCGTCGTCGGCATTGCCGATGCCAATGATCTCAAAAGCTGGGTCTTTGATGAGGATTCCGGCCGCGACGCAGATT
Source organism: Bradyrhizobium sp. UFLA06-24 (assembly GCF_054967145.1). Lineage (NCBI taxonomy): Bacteria > Pseudomonadati > Pseudomonadota > Alphaproteobacteria > Hyphomicrobiales > Nitrobacteraceae > Bradyrhizobium > Bradyrhizobium sp. UFLA06-24. Next base: position 3,952 of record NZ_JADFUE010000043.1, on the reverse strand, counting down.
ACATCTTCTCGACCGACGTCGTCATCTCCGCGCGCGAAGCCGATGACGTCGGCAGGCTGGCCTCTTCCAAGCAGTGGGAGGAGACCGACGCGGACGAGAAGGTGCGGGTCTGGACCGACGACTATTCCAACATCCTGGGTGCGCTGTATCGGCGCTTGCGGTTCGGAGAGCAGTAGCTCTTCGAGCTACCAGTCGAGGCTTACGGTTCGACCGGCGTCCCGGGCGGCAGCGCTATTCCCTTCTCGCCGGCGACCTGCCGCAACAGGTCCGGCCTGTCGGAGATGATGCCGTCGACGCCGATCTCGATCATCCGCGCCATGTCGTCGGGCTTGTTGACCGTCCAGACCACGACGCGCAATCCCTGCGCATGGGCCTCGGTGACGAGCGCCGCGGTGACGTCGCCGAAATAGGGAGACCATACCGCGCCGCCCGCGGCCTTGATCGTCCGCGGCAGCGAGCCGCCGTGATCGGCCGGGTTGAAGCCCGCCGTCCAGCTGGTGGCTTTATCGAGGGCGATCGTTGGCGCCGAGCCGCGCTGCAGTGTCAGGTACACCGTCGGAATGGCCGGAGCTTGCTGTTGGACGAGCAGCAGGGTTCGCCAGTCGAAGGACTGGATCATGACACGGTCGGAAAACTTTTCGTCCGCGATCACTCCCAGCAGCTTGGTGACGAATGCCTGAGGCTGCAGCGATTCATCGGGATGATCCGGATCGATCTTGGTCTCGATATTGAAGCGCACGCGTTCGTTGCCGGACTTGCGCACCAGCGCGAACAACTCCTCCAGGGTCGGAATGCGGGTGCCCGGCACTGCGCGCTGGTCGGGAAATTGCTTCGCATAGGCGCTGTCGGGCCGGATCCGGCCGACGTCGTAAGTTCTGACCTCGGCGAACCGCAGCTTCACGAAAGGCGTGCCGGGCGCCGCGACATAGGCGCCGTTCGGATCCCGCGCGAGATCGGGATTGAGCCCGCGCTCATGCGACACCACGACCTCGCCATCGGCGGTCATGCCGACGTCGAGCTCCAGCGTGTCCACGCCCATCGTGAGCGCGTTGGCAAAGGCCGGCAGCGTGTTTTCCGGCATCAGCGCGCGCCCGCCGCGATGCGCCTCGAGATCGAAAGCCATCGCTTTTCCGGTCATGGTTTGTCCTGTCGTGAGAACCGAAAGCACGGTCAGAATTGTCGCAATGCGTGAATGCATCTCGGTTCGCGGCCCAAATGAAAGGAAAAACATATGAAATCTTCGCTCGTTTCGTCCAGTCCCGCGGTTGACGGCGGCTGGAGAAAGCGGAAACTGTTCCGCAAAAAAGACCGGGAGCGATTTACATGCGGCTCACCTTCCTCGCAACGATGGCGGCTCTGATGGTCGGACAGGCGGCAGCCAAGGATGTGTTGTCGGGCGCGAGCCTCTATGCCGACGTGGCGCGCTATGCCTCCTTCGGCCTGCACCGCTTCGGCTCATCCGGCGATCGCGCGACGGCCGACTGGATCGCGGGCGAACTGTCCGGGGCCGGCTTCGCCATCAAGTTTCAACCCGTCGTGCTCGGCCGGCAATATGTCGTGGAGCGTGCCAGCGCCGAAGCCTCCGGCACCGCGGCCGAGGCGACGCCGTTCTGGTGGCCGCCGGAGGACAAGGCCAGCTTTCATCTGTCCGCGCCGCTCGCGCGGGAGGGCGATGTCGCCGGCAAGATTCTCTGGGTGGATCTGCCATTCGATCGCGGCGCCTATCTCGGCCCGGCCCACCGTGCCGCGATCTCCGAGGCCGCAGCAAGGGGACCCGCTGCCATCCTGCTGACGATCGGCAATCCCGCCGATGACCGCTTTGCCTACAACGTCACGCAGGAGGACACGCCCTGGCCGGTGCCGGTGATGGTGGTCGGCGCCAAGTCGCGTGCTCCATTCGATCGCGCACTCGCCTCGGGCGCGCCGGTGACGTTCGACGTCAAAGGCCATTACGACCGCAACGTCTCGGGACGCAACGTCGTCGCGGAGACCGGCAGCGGGCGCGGCCCCACCATCGTCGTCTCGACGCCCATGACCGGCTGGTATTCCTGCGTCTGCGAGCGCGGCCCCGGCATCGCCAACTTCCTCGCGCTAGCGCGCATTGCGGCGGCGGAAAAATGGCCGGCGCATTTCGTCTTCATCGCGACCGCCGGTCACGAGATCGGCCATGGCGGCATGGAGCTGTTCTTGAAAGACGGCGCGCCTGCGCCGAAGGACACGCTGGCCTGGATCCACTTCGGCTCGTCGAACGCGTGCTACGCGTTTGCGAACGGCGCGCGCACCGCAAGGCCCGAGGAAGAGCGCTATCTGGTGCTGAGCAAATCCGCCGTTGCGCTGACCGACGAGGCCTTCGTCGCGGTCGCGGCGAAACGTCTGGTGACGGAGAAGCAGGCGGTCGGCGAGCTGCGCGACGTGCACGCGGCGGGCTATGTCAATTTCCTCGGCATGGCCGGCCGCCATCAAACCTTCCATACGCCCGCGGACGATCTCGGCGCGACCGGCCCCGAGATTCTCGAACCGGTCGCCCGCGCCTTCGTCGATGTCGTGCGGAAGATCGTCGAACGCGGCGACGCCGCGTTCAGGTAACGTCAGTTCTGATAGAAGTAGTTGCGCGGCTGATAATATTGGCGCGGCTGCGGCTGATAGTAATAGCCCTGCTGGCCATAGCCCTGGTCGTAAGTCTGCTGCGGCTGCGGCAGTTGCTGGTAGACCTGCGCGCCATACGGGCGGGTGATCGGGCGCGGCGCCGGGTAGCGCGCGCCGGTGTCGCTGCCGTCAGCGGGATAGATGTAATTGTCATCCTGCGGCATGTAGCGGCGTGCGGGTTGCATCGGCGGCGTCAGGTTCACGGGATCGCCTGTGGTTGCGTATTGCTGCTCGTCGGCGCCCTGCTGGGCGCGCGCGACCGCAGTGTTGGCGCGGCCGCGTGGGTTGCGGGCCAGCGCCACCTGTGCCGAGCCGGTCAGCGTCACCGTGGTGTTGAGCACGCCCTGATCCTGCACCAGCGCGTAGAGGGTCGAGGCGTTCTGGCGCGACAGCCGCACGCAGCCATGCGAGGCGGGCGTGCCCAATCGTCCGACCGAGTCGGTACCGTGGATGGCGTGCCCGGCCTTGGTGAAGAAGATCGAGTGCGGCATCGGCGCGTCGTCGAATTCCTTGGAATAGTGATCCTCTTCCATGCGGAAGGCGCGGAACGATCCGTTCGGCGTCTCGCGCGAGGGAATGCCTGTGGACACCGGCCAGTGGTAGCGGGTGACGCCGTCGACCGCGACGGTCATCTGCTGATTGTCCTTGTCGATGGTAATGTCGACCTTGGCTTGCGCGGTGCCCGCGCTCACAAGCATCAGTGAAGTGAAAGCGAGGAAAAATGCACGCATCTGACGTCTGGCCTCCGGCCTGTTCACGCTGGAGCATGATCCGGAAAAGTGTGTAGCGATTTTCCGAAAGGGATCATGCTCAAACCATAACACCGCGGCTCACCGTCCCCGGCGTGCACTATGCCTGCAATCCGGCTTTCGTTCCAGCGGCCTGCCTGCCCATCGTTAACGTGATGCCGGGCGTAAGCAAGGCCGCTTTGTGCCGCGCATCTCCCGGCGACGCTGACATTTTCGCGAGCGCGGCGTGCGTTCACAACGCCGACAATTCGTCACAAAGGCGCAACCATTTGGCCGCTTCGGACGTTGACCATGCCTGCCCTGACAGGCGGCTTCCGCCGCAATTATTCCCTTGGGATTGAAAATGAACAAAGCTCGTATCGCCGCCGCAGTCTTGCCGGCCGGCTTGCCCGTCCGCCTGCTGTTTGCAGCCGCTGCTGTCTTTCTCGCGCTGTTGTCTCTTCCGCACTCCAGTCACGCCTAGGGCATCGTCCGCGGCGCCCAGGAAGGCTCCTATGAAGGCAACCGGATTGCCGGTCCTGTGGGCGGCGCGGTCGGAGGCGTGGTCGGTGCCGGCG